>NZ_SMMH01000021.1 GCF_004634215.1 Deinococcus fonticola
GAAGCGGCGTATTCCTACCCTCGAACGACTTCGGGACGAAGTCGAATCCTGGGTGAGCGCCCGAAATGCAGCGGGGGTAAAGATCAATTGGCAATTCTCGACCCAGGATGCCCGTCGCAGCTTTGGTCGGCACTATCAAGCTATCCGTATTAATTGAACGCTGTACTAGATCATCTGGCAGATGACCGACAGCGCAGGCGCGTCTACGCTTGAAGACATGAACTTCCTTGAATTCTTCGCCATTGCTGAGCAGGATCGAGACATTTTGAATCCGATCGGCCCGGAGAAACTGGAGAAAGTGGCTGCTTATGCTGGCCTGCGCGACGGCCTGAGCGTGCTGGATGTCGGAAGCGGCAAAGGAGCACTTTTACGCCAGTGGGCCCGGAATTGGGACATCCGGGGCGTGGGACTGGAGCTGAACCCTGCTTTCGTACAGCAGGCGCGCGAATTGACGCAGGCCGCCGGCCTGACGGAGAAGCTCTCCTTCTGGGAAGGGAAAGCGCTGGATTTTCCGGTGAAAGTGGCCGGGTATGACGTGGTCGTGTGCCTTGGCGCGACATTTGCCATTGGCACGTTCAGCGAAGCCGTCGCCTGGATGGGTGCCCAGTGAAACCGGGCGGCGTCCTGATCGTCGGGGACGTGGTTCTCAACAGTGAGCAGGCGGTGCGCGAAGCCCCCCAGAATCTTGTGGGCTGGAGCCACCTGCCGCCCACGCTGGCGGGCCGCTGCCAGGAATTCCAGACGGCAGATGTGGAACTGATCGGTCTGAGCGTGTCCAGCACCGACGACTGGGATCACTACACCAGCCTGATGTGGAGTGCGGTGGACAGGTGGGCCGCACAGAACCCCGAACACCCCAACCGAACTGAAGTACTTCAAAACGTGCAGGAAGGCAAAGTGAAATACCTGAACTGGGAGCGCGAGCATCTGGGCTGGGCGGTCATGGTGGGCCGCGTGACCGGATAAAGGGCTCAGGCCCTCATGCGGCATCAGCTTCCCTCCGGTAAAATGTTCATTCTGTGCCTCAAGCCAGCGTGGCAAGAGGCTTTCGGCGGAATTCGCAAGACGCTGCGATGACCGACACCGTGAAGGAGCGTCCAAAATGCACCCATACTCCAGTCTTCCGGCTCATAAACCGGATGCGCCTACAGACTTCCGTCTGGGTGCATCTACTCTTACTCGCTTTGCTCGCCGCCCTACGGACGTGGAGGTCTGCCATGCATAAAGTCGCTATTGTGGGCCGACCCAACGTCGGCAAGTCCAGTCTGTTCAACCGCCTGATCGGCCGGCGCGACGCCGTGGTGGCCGACTTCCCAGGTGTGACCCGTGACGCCAAAGAAGGGCTGATGCTGTACCACAACCACCGCATTACCCTGATCGATACGGGTGGGCTGTGGAGCGGCGACGAGTGGGAAGAAGCCATCCGCGAGAAAGCCGAGTGGGCCATGGAAGGCGCGAACGCCGTGGTGTTCGTCCTCGACCCGCGCGAGGGCCTCTCGGCCGCTGATTACGAGGTGGCCGACTGGCTGCGCCGCCTCGGCAAACCCGTGATTCTGGCAGCGAACAAGATTGACAGCCAGAAGCACGAAGTTTACATGGCCGAGTTGTGGGGCCTGGGCTTCGGCGACCCCGTGGCGATCAGTGCCGAGCACGCGCGCGGGCTGGATGACCTGATGGACAGGATCATGGGGCACCTCCCCGAGGACACCGAGGACGTGCCGGACATCGCCCCCATTCGCATTAGCCTGATCGGGCGGCCCAACGTGGGCAAAAGCAGCCTGCTCAACGCCATTACGCAGAGCGACCGCGCCATCGTCGCGGACGTGCCCGGCACCACCCGCGACAGCCTGGACGTGGAGTGGGATTACGGCGGGCAGCGTTTCGTGCTGGTGGACACCGCCGGGATTCGCAAGAAACCCGACACCGCCATCGAGGATTTCGCCATTCAGCGCAGCCAGGCCGCCATCGAGCGCAGCGACATCATCTGGCTGGTCATCAACGCCACTGACCTGGGCGACCATGAATTGAAACTCGCCAACCTCGCGTACGACAGCGGCAAACCCGTGATTGTCGTCGTGAACAAGTGGGACTTGGTGCCCGACGAGGAACTCAAACGCACCGAGAAGGACATCAACCAGAAACTCCACCACATTTCCTTCGCGCCGCGCGTGTACACCAGTGCCATCAACGACTACGGCATTCACGACATGCTGGCCGAGGCCATGAAACTCCACGAGAAATGGCAAAGCCGCATCGGCACCAGCGAGCTGAACCGCTGGCTGGAAGTGTGGCAGATGAAACAGCGCGTGCCCAACTTCCACGGCAAACCACTGAAGATGTACTTCATGACCCAGGTGGAAACCGCGCCGCCCACCTTCGCCATCTTCTGCAACCGCGCCGACTTCGTGACCCGCGCCTACGAGGGCTTCCTGCAAAACCGCATCCGTGAGGATCTGGCCCTGGCCGGCGTGCCAGTGCGCCTGAAATGGAAGGAAAAAGGCCCCTACAAGAAAGGCAAGAAGGGCGAGAAAGACGACGAGGAGTAATGGGCAACTCAGGCTCAATTAAACGTGCTCTGGCCCGCCGTTTCCTGAGCCTGACCACCGGAGAAGCAGCCAGCGTGCTGGTCTTTGCTGCGCTCTACCTGCATTTCCAGCAGCGGGCCGGGACACCTTTTGGCCCTGGTGTCCTTTATCCCTTTTTGATGCTGGAATTTCTACTGCTGCAAGGCTCCGCTTACTGGCTGAACCGCTGGTTACGCCTCCAGGCCGGTTCATCTGCGAACGCCAGGAACATCCGGCAAACATACCGGGGATTACGTCTGCTGAATGCCGCGCTGCTTCTGGTTGTCCCTGTGGTGATCTGGTTTGATCAGGTTCAGCTGGCGTGGTCAGTAGGCCTGGGAGTCTTTGCCCTGGTGGAGTTCATCAATTACTTCTACTGGCGCCTCTCCTACCCTGTTCCTGAATTTTTACGACGACTCGCCAGATGGAATTTTCCCTCTTCTGTCCTGGCTCGGGAGTTAAACCAACGACGGTAAATGACCGGGGCAATTCACAACTCCGGATAGAGAACCCAAGTCCTATTCGCTTCACCTTTCCTGCTCGTTTCTGGGGCAGGTCTTGAAAGGAACCCTAGAATGAAAGTTATGAATGACCAACCTCGGATTCACCTGGGATCGCTCCTGCGCTCCAGCGATGACGCGCACGCTGCGGGTGAACTGGATCACCTCGATTACTGGCAGGGCAACCAGCGCCAGACCCTGCGCTTCGCCAGGCCCGCAAAATTCAGGGTAGACGTGAACTCGCTGGGCAACGATGAAATGTACCTGCAAGGGACCTTTACGCCCACCCTGATCATGGAGTGTGCGCGTTGCTTGCGAGACGTGGAAGTGCCGCTGCAACTGAAACTGGGCACGCTGCTCAAGTACGACCCGTCGGTGGATATCCCTTACCTGGACGAAGCCGAGTCCGGCGAGGAAATCCTGATGTTCGGCGACCCGGATCTGGACTTGAGCGGTTATCTGGCAGAAACGAGCCTGCTGGCCGCGCCGCTCAGTGTGCTGCACGCGCCGGACTGCAAGGGCTTATGCCAGGTGTGCGGGCACGACCTGAACGAGGGGCCGTGCGAGCACATGGCGCAGGTGCCGGTGGAGGAGATTGACGATGAGCTGGGCATCCCGGAAGGGAAAGTGCACGCCAAGCAAAATCCTTTTGCGGCCCTGAAAGACCTGGACGTGCCGGAGGAATAATGCCGGGCGCCCCTGAACTGACGCACTTCCGCGAAGGTCTGCCGCGCATGGTGGACGTGTCGGGGAAGGCACCGACCACGCGCACCGCCTCGGCGGAGGTGTGGGTACTGTTGCCCCCGGAAGCGCGGGCGGCGTTGGAGGCCGGCACCAACCCAAAAGGTGATCCGCTGACGGTGGCGCGGCTGGCAGGCCTGGCGGGCAGCAAGAAAACGGCGGAGTTGATCGTGCTGTGTCATCCCATTCCGGTGACAGGGGCGGACGTGCAGGTGACGCTGGAACCGCAGGGCGTGCATATCGTGACCACTGTGAAGACCACAGCACCGACGGGTGTGGAGATGGAAGCGCTGACAGCGGCCAGCGTGGCGGCCCTGAATGTCTATGACATGCTGAAGGCGGCGAGTAAGGCCATCGAAGTGACGGGCCTGCGCCTGCTGACCAAGACAGGCGGGAAAAGCGGGGACTATGTCGCGCCAGCCAGGTAACGGTGGGAACGTGAGAGCATCAGGAAAGGGTCAGGCAGTCATCTAGGCATGTCCTGGGAACCTGAGCGGGCCTTTTGACGTAAAAGGATTGTATGAGGGGAGAGTGGCGCAACTTGCAGACCGCAGCGGGGGAAAACCTGCTGGACTTGCTGCACCGTGAAGCCGAGCAGTCCCTGACACCCACTGAGCAGCAGAAGCTGGAGGCTGCGCGTAGCGACCCGCAGGTACAGGCGGCCCGCCAGGCCCTGAACCACGCTGTGGCGCTGCTCAAACTCCCCATGCCACCCATGCTGCGCAGCGTTGCGCCGGACGTGGTGGCAGAGCTGACGCTGGCCCGTCAACTGGCCTCGCCAGCCATGCCGCGCTCCACCGCGCCGCAGGTTACGGAAGCCATTCAGCTTTCAGTGAAGCTGCGGCCACCGCTATTGCCGCACTCGGTCACCGATGAGGTGGTGGCGGAGATTCAGGCAGCGCGAATGCTGCAGACCCCACCCATGCCGCGCTCTGTGGTGGCTGCTGTTCTCGATGACCTGAGGTCGGCCAGGGCCCTGGGGGAAGTGCCTGCCCCGCCGCCTGCGGCTTCCCTGGCGGATAGCGTGGTCAGCCGTATCAGGCGTGACTTCTCTCCTACCAGCCCAGCCCCCCCGGAAGTGCTGCTCCCAGCTGCATCGCCTTCGAGCCCAACGCCAACCATAGGGCCAGCCCTTCACGTCCTGGCCGGCCCGCACCCACTTCAGCCCGTGGCGGTGAACCCTGCATCCCGTAACCCTGCGCCGTTCGTGCTGGTGGGCGGGTTGCTGGTGGGCCTGACCCTCTTGGCGCTCACCACCGCCTGGCCTAACCTGGCGGCGGGGGCGGTGGTGCTGCGTACCCTGCTGAACCAGGTTTCCCCGCTGGCGGGCCTGGGGCTGGCGCTGCTCCTCCTGACCAGTGTCCTGATCACCTGGCGGCCCACCCCGGCCCTGCGGACTGCCGGGGCCGGCGCCTTCGCGCTGTCGGCCATTTTGACCATCCCGGCGCTGTACAACGTGGCAGGCGGCGCAAACGGCCTGAGCATCGGGCATGACGTGACCGTCAGCGGCCCGGTCAATGGCAACGTGATTGCCATTGGCGGGAACGTTCGCCTGAAACCCGGTGCAGACGTGCGTGGCGAGGTGGTCACCCTGCTGGGCGACGTCCACCGGGATGAGGGAGCGCAGGTGCAGGGCCGCGTGAACGCCCTGCTGGGCCACGCCCCCGGTGACCGGGAGGCCATTCAGACGCGGCCCATCAATAACCTGAGCCTGGCCACGGCCGCTGCCTTCCGGCCCGTGCTGGGATGGCTGGGGGCAGCGGCCTGGCCGCAGATTTTCGTGGCCCTGACGGGAGGGCTACTGCTGCTGCTTTTCCTGGCCGGGGCGGCGCCACTGCTGGCCCGGCGGCAACGCCACGCCCCCATGCGAACCCTGGCGCTGGGGGTGCTGATGCTGTCTGCCCTGACGCTGCCCGCCATGGCCCTGGGCTTGACCGGCCTGCTGGGACCGGCCCTGCTGGTTACGGCCACGGCCGCCCTGGTGATCGCCACCGGCCTCAGCGTCAGTGTCTACGATGTCGGGCGGGCGGTCGCTTACCGCTTCAAATTGCCTGTGCCGGACGCCGTGGGCGCTTTGCTAGGCCTCAGCGCCTTCGCCGCCAGCCTCAGTTATGCCCCGCTGGCTTTCGCGCTGGCCCTCGTGGGCGGCGCCTGGGGTGCGGGAACCCTGTTCCTGACGCGCCAGCACCTCAGAAGCGCAGAGTAACTGGGGTGGAAACCGCTGCCGTTGTTCTGACGGTGACCACTCCTCAGCGCAACCCTCCAGTACGCTAGTCCTACCAGGATTTTCAGGCTACAAACAAGCAGGAGAGGAACGGGGGATAACCACTCCTCTCCTGCTTTGTGTCCTGAGTTCAGTTCAGGATGCGTTTCAGGTGCAGGTAGATTTCGTACCAGTCCTGTTTGTCGCGGGGGCGTTTGCCGCGCAGTTCAATGCGGGACAGGGTGCGTACCCAGTCAGGCGTGATCTGTGGCCCCAGGGTGGGGTCGGCGATCAGGTCAGACAGGCCCTTGGGCAGCGCGCCCTCGGTGCTGTCACCGTAGAATTCCACACCTTCGAGCAGGTCGTGGACGGTGATCTGGTACGCTCCGGCAAGGGTCTGGAGGGTCTCCAGGCTCGGGTTGGTGCGTCCGCGTTCCAGGTCACTCAGGTACGGGACGCTGATGTCAGCGACTTCCGCCACGTCCTTGAGCCGCAGCCCGCGTTCGCTACGCAGTTCGCGGAGTCTTTCGTGCAGTTTCATATTCACCTCCTGTTGCTGCGGCGTTACGTCTGTGGGTGGCGTGCTGGACGTTGTTTCCAGGCACTTTTGCCAAGGCGTGCCGCCTGGGACTGTGACCGAGATTCCTTGATTTGCGTCTGAGCAGAATCGGGCAGCCTTGGTTGGAGTGTAACACCGCTTTTCGCTACGGTCAATACAGAATGAAAGGTTTCCGTTATTGCAACCCGTCTCCCAATCTGCTAGCATCGTAACCAGAAGGATAAAACCGCGCCTAAACGAACAATTCCGTGAGGTGATGACCTCACACCTCACCTCGCAGCCCTTGCTGGAAGGAGTACCCATGCGTGCCCTCGACACCATTGCCGAAAGTATCCGAATCGGTCATGTTCATCCCACTGTCGTCCTGAACACCCTGATTGAAGTGGAGAACGAGAACGGCCTGAACGGCGTGCGCCACGTCGAACGCCACATCGAAAACGGCATGCAGTCCCTCAAGCAGCGCCAGCATCCGCACCTCATCGTTGCGGAAAAGTGGCTGGGGGCGGCCCGCGCTTACCTGCTGACCCAGGCCGAACGCAAGCAAGCTGTGTAATTTTCAGGCCCAGGAGGTCAGCGTGCAGCCGACTCCCCCACCTCCACCGCAACCGCCGCAGAAACCACGCAACGTTTCGGCCCCAGCCCCCACCATCAAAATTCAACTTCCCTAAAAAGCGTGAGGCTCCAGAATAAGTCCTGGGCCTCACGTTTTAAGGTTTGCAGCATAAGCTGAAGTCCTGCTTGTCCATCACCCACAGCGCATAGCTATGGCGATCTGTTCCACGATGAGCAGAACCGGTGTACTACTGCCATCTCTCCCAGGGCTCGGCTCTCTGGGCCAGCAGCAGGGGGCGCAATTCCCCAATCAGGTACAGGCTGCCGCACGCGACCGTCCAGGCCTGCTTTCCGACCGCTTCCAGGGCTTCTTCAGGCGAACGGGTCACGGTGACGGGAAGGTCGGGGAAATGCACTGCCAGGCCAGCGGGATCGGCGGCGCGGGGACTCAGGACGGCGCGGGTCAGAATGACTTCTGAGGCCAGGCGCCGGAGTTGCCCGGCCACGCCGCCAATGTCCTTGTCCTCCACCGCGCCGAAGATCACGGGAACCGGCGCTGCCCCCAGCGTCAGCAGGGCGTCAGCCAGGGCTTTTGCACCGTCCGGGTTGTGGGCACCGTCCAGCAGCATCCGCCCGCCGCGCCACGGCAGCACTTCCATGCGCCCAGGCCAGGCGGTGGCCTCCGTTCCCCGGCTGACCGCTTCAGGCGCCACGCCCAGGCGCAGGGCCGCCACCACCGCCAGCGCCGCATTTCGCGCCCCGTGCTCCCCCAGAAGGGACGTGCGAAAAACAAACGGCGAACGGTTCGGCAGCGTGACCCGCACCTCCGACCCCCTCCAGCCCAGCGGGTGAATCTCCAGCGTGAAGTCCACCCCGGCACTCCACAGGTTCGCACCTTCGGCCCGGAAAATGGGGATCAGCCCGCCCGCGACCCCCACCACCGCTGGCCGCTCAGGCCGCAGAATCCCGGCCTTCTCCTGTGCGATCAGTTCCTTCGTTTCTCCGAGTATCGCCGTGTGATCCAGGGCCACGTTCGTCACGACACTCAGCACCGGGTCAAGGGCATTCGTGGAGTCCAGGCGGCCCCCCAGGCCCACCTCCATGACCGCCGTGGTCACGTGCTGCCGGGCGAACAGCAGGCACGCCATGGCGGTCACGACCTCAAAGAAAGTGGCCTGCACCTCCTCGGCCAGCGGGCGCACTTCACGCAAGACCCGCAGCACCCCGGCCTCCGGGAGTTCCGCGCCGTTCACCAGGAACCGCTCGGTGAAGCGCGTCAGGTGCGGGCTGGTGAACAACCCCACCCGCTCCCCGCTCGTCTGAAGAATGCTCGCCAGGGTGGCGGAAGTGCTGCCCTTCCCGTTCGTACCACCGACCAGCACCACCCGGAAAGACCGCTGCGGCTGCCCCAGGCGCTCCAGCATGGCCCGCATGCGCTCCAGGCCAGGCTTCATGCCAAAACGCTGCCGGGCGAAGAGCCAGTGCAGATCGGTAGGTATAGGTTCTTGTTCAGGCATACCCAACAGCATACTTAATATACTTAAACCATGAAGACAGCCGGGATCAAGCATTTCCCGGCCCACTTCTTAAATAGTTGGCTGAAACTCTTTAATCGCCCTGGCGCGACATGTAGAGCGGCGCATTGAAACCACCGTAGCTACAGTCGCCATTGTACTCATTGTTATTTTTGAACCTGCCAGTGCAGGTCACCACATCGCTGCCTTTCTGAGCGGTCAAAACCCCACTATTGACATTGCCTTTAATCACCGCGTCATCAATAGACAGCGCTCCACGCAACTGGCCAGTACCCGTGAAATCGCCCTGAGCAGGCGCATCCGTTCGGGTAATGCGGATTGAAATATTGACTGAAAGGCCATATCTACTTAAGCTCCCCCTCCAGTTTCCCGTTACACTTTCGGCGGGCGGAATAACCTGCGTCGGGGTACAGCCGGCGAGCAGCAGCGCGGCAAACGGGATCACCAGGGCTTTCTTCATACCCAGGAGTATACCGAAGTGTCCGCGCCCAAGCTTAGGCGTCCGGTGAGAAGTATTTTTCCAGCACCGGGACAATCTGTTTTTTGCGGCTGATGCGGTGACCCAGGTCAGCCACCTGGCCCTGCGTCCTCACCCCGAAAGCCTCCTGCATGACTTTTTCCTCGGTGGCACTCAGGATAAAAGTCCGGTTCGTCTCGTTCAGGATGTCCACCACGCTCAGCAGCACGCCACTCAGGCCGTCTTCGGCTTTCACGGTGTCCATGGCCGCCAGCAACTCGGCCTGACGCCCGAACACGTAAGCGGGGTTGGTGGTTTCAATAACGCCCAGCCCCCACTCCTGCGGTTTTGCCGGGTCTCCGAAAGGAAAGACCTTGTAATCCATTCTGAACAGCGTTTCAGCGGGAGTATCGCCCAGGTCACTCTTGGCGGCGAACATAGCCAGGGCGTACTGCTCGACATCCTGAATGCCCGCTATGGGAGCCAGAAACTCCACGGCCTCCCTGTCATCCTGGGTGGTGGTGGGGCTGCGGAAGTGCAGCGTGTCACTCAGAATGGCGCTCAGCAGCAACTTGGCGTCCTGCACGGGGACATCCAGATTGGCTTCACGGTGGAGTTTCAGGAGCAGCGTGCCTGTGCAGCCCACCGGTTCAAAACGCAGGTAGGGCGGGTTGGCCGTGGTCAGGTCACCCAGTTTGTGGTGATCCACCACGCGCTTGACGCTCAGTTCCGCCAGGTTGCTCACCGACTGGGCGCTCTCGTTATGGTCGACCAACGCCACTGCCGTCCCTGCAGGGAGTTCAGGCAGCATGGGCGGCGCTTCTACTCCCAGCTCCTTCAGGACAAATTCGGTTTCAAAGTTCAGGTGACCCAGGCGAAAAGCCTGCGCCTCTACGCCCTGCCGCCGGAGCAGGCTGGCGTACACCAGAGCGGCAGAAATAGCGTCAGTGTCAGGGTTGGTATGGCCGAAAACATGCAGCATGACCCTAGTGTAGCAACATGTGAACAGAAGAAACCCCCGCGTTACGACGGGGGTTTCTTCCAGGAAAGTCGGTGGAGAAAGAGGCTTAGAACTTGAAGTTGTAGGCCACTTTGAAGCCCTGGGCAATCGACTCGTCGGTCTGGGTGCCAGCGCTGTTGTACACGTAGTTCTTGAACAGGCCGTAGTTGGCGGTCAGGCCGTTCCAACCCACCTGAGCGGTCAGGCCGTTGACCGTCACGTTGTTTACGCCAGCGTTGTGGTAAACGCGGTCATCGGCAGAGTTGAAGGCTTTGTCGGCAGCACCCACGTAAATGGGAGCCACGTTCTTACCAGTGTAGTAGGAGTAGCCCACGTTGGCCGTCACGCCGCTGATCAGGAAGCTGTTGAAGCCCACGCCCGCCTGAGCCAGCAGTTCGTTGGTGGTGGTGTTGGTGAACTTGCCAGTGGTGTTGCGGCCAGCGACGTTGGCGTACAGGCTGGGTTGCAGGGGCACGCCGGTCAGCACGCCGCTCGACAGCTTCACACCGTACTTGAAGGTGGTGAAGTTGTAAGCGTCGGCAGAGTAAGCAGCCGCGCCGTTGGAAGCCATGTGGAAGCGCAGCAGAGGCTTGATGGTGAAGCCGCCGAAGCTGGCGGTGTAGTCACCGTAAGCGTAGACGCTGTTGGTCTTGCTGACATTGTAGAAGGCATCGCCGACGGTGAAGTTCAGGTTCTTGACCAGGGCGTTGGTGGCAGCACCGTCGTGGCTGATCTGGGCACCGAAGGTGCTGGTCATGGCGAAGGGAACGTTGGCAATGCCCATGCCCACGCTGTTGGCATTCTTGTTGTAATCGCTGCCCATCCAGCCATTGTCAATCTTGGCAGCGATACCGTCCACCATATCGCCGTTGCGGTTGAGGCTGTTGTAGAAGGCCACCGCTTCCAGAGCGCCGAACTTGGCACCGGCTTTCACGCCGAAGCCCAGGGTGGGGTTAGCGCCGACCCAGTTGGTGAAGCGGTCAGCGTAGGCCCCCAGGGCCACGGGGCCGAGGTTGGTGCCGAGCGCCGCACCGAAGCCGACCTGGTCAGCCTTGTAGGGGTACGAGTAGCTGGAGGACATGGCGGCGTTGGCTTCGGTACCGTCGTCACCGAAGGCGGGCGAGATGGCGCGGTAGTTGGCACCGAACTTCACGATGCCCAGGTCGGCGCGAGCCTCAACGTAAGCGGCCTTGTCAGCTTCAGCCAGGGAGGTCGTGACGTTCTTGGTGAAGTTGGTCACCAGAGCGGCGTTGGAGCGGGCGCTCACGACGCCTTCACCCTTCACGGCCAGCACGCCGAACTTCAGGTCAGCGTAGGTACCGAACGCGGTGCGGGTGTTGTCCACATGGGCGTAAGAAACGCCAAACTTGCCGTCGGCACCGACTTTCTGCTCAGCTTTAACGCCCCAGTAGTTGGCGCTTGCCACGCCAGCGGCCAGCATTTCCTTGTCGTTGGTGTTACCAGCGAGAATGGTCAGCTTGGGAGCGCCAGGCAGGTTGGTGTCAATGGTGGCGACGATGCCACGGCGGCCAGAGCTATCCATGTTGTTGAACAGGTAGTCCTGGAATTTGAAGTCAGCGGCGGTGCGGTGGTACATGACCGTGAACTTCTGACCGCCAATGGTGCCGTCGGCGTTAGCGTCGTTCACGAAGACGACGGGGTCGCCAGCAGCGATGTTCCAAGCGTTCTGGGTGCGGAAGTTGATGGCGGCGTTGTTGATTACGATAGCGCCGTTGGTGGTGGCCAGTTGGCTGGCCTTCACGCCGAAACGCACGCCCGTGCCGGTGTAGGCCTGGGGAGTGTCCTCGACCGTCACATCAGCGCCGTCAGCAACATCAAACACGCCAGCGGCGAAAGTACCGGTGGTCAGACGGGTGATGTCGAAGTGGTTGGTGCCCTTGATCAGGGCAATGTTGCCGTAGGCGGCGTCGATGCTGCCGCTCACGCTGAAGCGGGGCAGTTTTTCCAGCACGCCCACGCGGGTGTCGATCGCGGTGACCTTGCCGCTGAGGTTGTCGAAGTCGGCGCGGGTAACGAAGTCGGCCTGGGCGGCTTCCACGGCGCTCACGCGGTCTTGCAGATCCAGGATGTCCTGGTTGAGCAGCACGGTCAGGTCGTTCAGGGCAGCGATGCTGCTGGCGTTGTCGTCGACGTCGGCACGCAGGGTGTCGTACTCGTCGGCGCGGGCGGTCAGGTCGTCGATCTGGGCCTGCAGGGCGGCAACAGCTTCGGCGTCACCCTGGTTGCCGGCGAGTTCTTCGACGCGGGCTTCCAGGCGGCTGAAGTCGTCCTTGCTGACGGCGTTCTCTTCCAGGTCGCTGACGCGCACACCCAGGGCGGCGAGGTCAGCAGCGAGTTCCTGCACGGCGTTCTGCAGGGCGACCAGGTCGTCACCGGCCACGACAGGAGCGGTGCCAGCGGCCATCTGCTCAAGCAGGCGGGCGATGATCACGGCGGCTTCGTAACGGGTCAGGTTCTGCGTGCCACGGAAGGTACCGTCGGGGTAGCCGAGCAGAATGCCCCGGCTGACGAGGCGGTCGATGGCGTCCTTGGCCCAGTGACCGGCGGGAACGTCGGTCAGCGCAGGCACCTGGGGCGCGCTGGCGGTGGCCGACGTCTGGGCGCTGGCCAGGCCGCCGAACATCAGGGCAGCGGTGAGAACGAGCATGCTTTTCTTCATAGGGAACCCCCAAATACGTCGTGTGGTCTGAAGCGTTTCCGACTCTGAAGGTGACGCAGGGGCGAGTTGCCGTGTTTCCTCTCCCGGAGTAATTCGCCGTACCGCGCACTTCTTCTCACACAACCTGACCGCTTCAGCCCTGGGGTTGAAAAGTCAGATCATGGGGATGATACAAGCATGAAGATCATGTGGTCAACCCTAATGTGAGAAGAAATGTTCTGTGCTGGCGGCCTTTTGCGAATTTTTTCGTCATCTGACGGTCAGTTTCGGCACCAACCATGAGAATCTTCACATATTTTTTATGCGTTGAGCGCGGCTTTCTTTTGCTGGCCTTTGAATGGGGCTGTGCCCCCGGTCAGGGCCGGGAACCTTGGGAAGCGATTAAGGGCGCAGCGCCTTCCTTTTGCCGGGTCAGGAAAGCCTTACACTGCCTTTTATATGATTCGTGTTCTCCTCGTGGATGATCATGCCCTCTTCCGGCAGGGGCTACGCAGTTTGCTGGAATCCGAGGGCATGCGCGTCATCGGTGAGGCTTCCAACGGGCGTGAGGCCATCCGGTACGCTGCCGACACGCACCCGGACGTGATCCTGATGGATATTCAGATGCCTGACCTCGACGGCGTGAAGGCCACCCAGAGCATTCTGGAGATCAACCCACAGGCCCGCGTCATCATGATCACCATGTACCGCCAGGACCGCTATGTCTTTGAGGCGGTCAAGGCTGGCGCACGCGGTTACATCCTGAAAGATGCCGACGCGGCCACGCTGATCGACGCCATCACGCGGGTGGCGGCGGGCGAGGCGCTGCTCGACCCGGAGATGGCGCAGAACGTGCTGGACGACTTCCGTGACAAACGCGAGGAACTGCCCAGCGAGAAGCACGCCGACCTCAACGAGCGCGAAACCATGATCCTGAAGTTGCTGGCGCAGGGGTTCTCGAATCAGGACATCGCGCTGCGGCTGGACATCAGCGAAAAAACGGTACGCAACCGCCTATCGGAGATCTTCACGAAGTTGCAACTGAATAACCGCACCCAGGCGGCGCTGTACGCCATCCGCGAGGGCATCGCCAACCTTGACTAGCAAAAAACGCGTACCCAGCAGGCAACCGACCGAAACCACTTTCCGGGCGGGGTGTGGGCGCGAGTGGCGGGTGATGTCGGGTGAGGCCGACCTGGCCTACACCGAGCAGGCCTTTCCGGAATGCCTGGCATGTCCGCACCGGGTGGAGCCAGAGGGCGAGCCACCTTTTTGCACATTGCGGCCGCTGACGGCGCGGCATCCTTTCGCGGGGCTGGCAGACTGGAGAAGTGAACTGGACGATTGAGGGCGACTTGCGCAGTCGCGGGTTTGCCGGTGAGGTGGGGCTGCTGGTGGCGTCGTTAGACGGCGAGGTGCTTTACCGCCACGCTGAAGACCGGGGGTTTCCGGCCGCCAGCACCATCAAAGTGCCGCTGCTGATCGCGGCCTTGCAGCGGGCACAGGCCGGCGACCTGGATCTGGACGGGCGGGTCATGATGCAGGACACCGACCGCGTGCCGGGAGCGGGCGTACTGCACGAACTGGCGGGCGGGCTGGCCCTGACGTGGCGGGACGTGTTGACCCTGATGATCGTGGTGAGTGACAACACCGCCACCAACCTGATCATCGAGCGGCTGGGCCTCGACCCTTTCAATGCCTGGTTACGGGCGCGTGGCTTGCGGGAGACGCGCCTGGTGGGCAAACTGCAACTGCCGGAGCATCTGCGCACCGAGGCGCAGCAGCGTGGCGAGCGCAATGTCACGTCGGCACGGGATCAGGCGGCGCTGCTGCTGGGGCTGGTGCGCGGGGAAGTGCTGGATGGAGAACACACCCTACTGGCCCTGGAGATCCTGAAACGCCAGCAACTCCGCGACATCATCGGGCGGCGTGTGCCCCGCGATGAGAAGGGGGAAGCGCTTTACGCCGTCGCCTCAAAAAGTGGTGAACTGAGTGGGGTTCACCATGACGTGGGGGTGCTGTATACGCCACGTCCTCTGGTGGTGGCCCTGCTCTCGCAGGGTGGGCACGACCCGCGCGAACACCCCGAGAATCGTGACGTGGCGCTGCTGGCCGACGCGCTATGGCCGCTGCTGGCACAGGCGGGACGCGCCGGCCGGGCCGGCGGGTGACGGGGACATTTAACCGCCCGGTAAGGGGCAAGATACAGCATGCCGAAGTGTGGCCAGGGCGCGTGCTGAACGCCGCTGGGAGGGCCATGGGGGCATGCTATGCTGGGCGGCATTAGGCCACTCTGAGGACTCCTTGACGTCCAGAACGCACTGGGAAAGAAGAGCGGCCATTTCATGTTTGAGGGAGAGGGAGAGTGGAGAGAAACGACGCAACCATGCCACTGGTCGCTTTATTTACGGCGGCAATCATGTGGATCCTTTTGCTGTTCCTGTTCAACAAGGAAACGGCACACGCCCCGGTCGCCGTCGATCCGGCAGTGGCGGCCAGCATCGCGCAGGATTACCCCATCATCGGCAAGCAGGTGTACGAAACGGGCAATGCGGCAGCCGGAGCCATTTCCTGCCAGGGGTGTCACGGAACGAACGGTGAGGGCGGCGCGGGGCCGAAACTGGCCGGGAACGAGAAACTGCTGAAAGACCCCGTCTATGTCCACACCATCCTGGAGCAGGGCAAGGGCGGCATGCCTTCCTACGCCGGGAAACTGGACGACAAGCAGATCTACGCCGTGGCCAACTACGTCCTGCACTCCTGGGGCAACAACATTGACGAACCCCTGACGCCTGCAAAAGTGGCGGAAGGCCAGACGAAACTCGACCCTGAAGTCCTGAAGAACCGCAGCCGTTTTGTACCGGATCACATTCAATTGCCGGAAATCTGGCTGCTGTCGTTCATCATTATTCTCGTGACTTATGGCCTGATCGGCCTGTACAGCGTGTGGGCCGAAGGGCAGGAACTGCGCCCCGGCATTCACAAGGTGCGGGCCACGCCCGTGGCGACGCTGGGCATTGTGACCAGCATGGTCATGACAGTGCTGTTCAGTTACCTGTTCGTGCGCCAGATGAACATCGATTACCAGGGCTGGGCGGCCAAGGAACCCGTCATGCCGAACGTGACCGGCGAGGGCTTCTACGCAGCCATGATCCTGCTTTCGCTGGCGGTCACGCTGGGCCTGTACAAGAAATTCTTCATGGACGGCGAGGCGCTCGTCGAGGACGCCACCGGCGAATTCCCCTGGTAAGGCCCGGCGCACCCGAACCTTTACAACGCTATACAGGAGACCGTTAAACGATGACCCGTTACAAGAGAGAAGACCCGGAAATAACGCGCCGTAAGTTCATCAACACGGCCTTCGGTGCGTCCGCAGCGGTGGGCGGCCTGGCCCTGGTCAGTGCCCTGGGCGGCGCGAACCCCGTGTTCCGCCTGACCCGTGACAAGATGCCCCCTTACAAGGGCGACATGCTGATTCACGCCGAGGGCGCCAAGGCCGGGCAACCTGTGAGTGTGGCCGACCTGAGCGACAAGATCACCCGTGCCTGGCCACAGGGCAAGGACAAGGACGGTAACCCGGTGGTGCGTAAGGGCGACCCGAACAACATCCTGGGCCTGTTCAAGTTCCCGAAAGGGCAGATCGTGGCCCCTACCAATCTGGAAGCCACCATCGACGGTGAAGTGGTGGCGTACAGCGACATCTGCACGCACGCTGGCTGCTCGGTGGCGAACGACGACCTGAAGGCCGGTCACCTGAACTGCCCCTGCCACTCCGGCAAATACTCCCCGCGTGAAGGTGGGAAAGTGACGGGCGGCCCGCCCCCGCGCGGCCTGGCGCAATTGCCCATCAAGCTGGAGGGGGACAAGATCGTGGTCACGGACTTCTTCCTGGGTCACCCGTACCCGTTCACGGAGGCCGAGTGGGAAGCCCGTAAGAAAGCAGTGGAGGACGCCCTCGCATGAACCAGTGGCTCGATGATCGCTTGCACCTGTCACGCCTGAACGATAAGTTCCTGCGTAAAGCCTTCCCGGTTCACCACAGTTTCTTCCTGGGTGAAATCACGCTGTTCAGCCTGGTGATCCTGATCCTCACGGGCATTCTGCTGGCGCTGTCTTACGAACCCAGCAATGCCATGGTCGTGAACAGCTTTGACCCCGGCACGGCAGATGCCCCGAACCTGCTCCCAGCGGCGTACCACTCCACCCTGAAAATCAACGCCATGCCGTTCGGGGATTTGCTGCGCCGGATTCACCACTGGTGCGCGAACATCATGGTGGCCGCCTCGGTCATTCACATGATGCGCATCTACTTCACGGGGGCCTTTAAAAAACCCCGCGAGATCAACTGGTGGATCGGTCTGCTCGCCATGATTTTCGCGGCATTGACCGCCATCACGGGTTACATCCTGCCTTACGACAACTACGCTTACAATACCGTGAAGGTCGTGTACGGCATCACCGCTTCGGTGCCGTGGGTCGGGCCGTGGCTGGCGCAGGCGGCGTTCGCCGGGAACTTCCCCGGTGACGGCATCATTCCGCGTATTTACGGGTATCACATCATGCTGCTGCCCATGATCCTGCTGGCCACGGTGGGGGCGCACATGCTGATCATGATCAAGCAGAAGCACACCCAGCCTCAGTACGCCAAGCGCCTCGCGTACAAGAAGATCGTGGGTGTGCCGCTGATGACGCAACAGACGCCCATCATGATCCTGCTGCTGCTGGTGTTCGCCGGGCTGGTCATGCTGTTCAGCGCTTTCGTGCCCGTTCACCCGGTCGAGTACTTCGGGCCGCCTTCCACCACGCCTATTAACAACATCAAGCCCGACTGGTACCTGCTGTGGGTGTTCGGCGCACTGGCGATCATCCCCAGCTTCGAGTTCCACGTGCTGGGCGGCATCATCGGTTCCGAGTTCACGGGGGCCATGCTGTTCCCGGCCATTCCGCTGGGCCTGCTGTTCCTGGTGCCCCTGCTGGATCGCAGCAAGGAGAACATGTACTACGCCGAGAACCCCACCAACCACCCGGTGCGGCTGGCGGCGGGCGTGGCATTCCTGGCGTTCATGCTGATCCTCTCGCTGGCCGGGTACAAACCCGACCTGATCAGCGCCGGGGTGCTGAAGTCCGAGTCGGCCAACGCGGTGCTGTGGATTCTGGTGTTCCTAGTGCCTGCCGTGGCTTACTTTGCCACCATGGCGATCGTGCGTGGTATCGCTCGCCTGCGCGAGGCGGACGAGCGTGAACGTGCGGCCCATGCCGAACTGCCCAGTCACAGCGTCCCCAGTCAGGGTGCCCACAGCCACGACTGAGCACAGACAGACAAGAAAACTGCCCCAGCCTCAGCCGGGGCAGTTTTTCTTTATGCTGGGCGAGTGGATACTCTGGCAGCCGATCTGGCCCACGAAGCGCGGCAACTGAACCTGAGCGCCCTGAACATGGCCGCCTCCCCTGAAGAGGTGGTGCGTCCTTTTGCCCAGGTGGTGCTGAATGAACTGGCCGCGCGTGGCCTGCTGGATAGTGAGCCGACAGTGGGGTGCTGGGCCAGACCCCGCTCTGGTAGCCATTAAAAAACCGCCCTGGGTGGGCGGTAGCTGAGCCTGAGTGAACTTCAGGCCTGGACGGCGCTGCTGGGGCGGCTGACCGGCACATCACTGCCCTGTTTGGCTCCGGCGGCGTAGCCGACCTGAGCGCCGAACTGCCAGGCGAGTTTCAGCATGAATTGAATAGCTTCTTCGTCGCCTTGCAAGACGAGCTGGTGCAGGTGCTCGGGAAGACCATCGGGCAGGGGCATGGCCTTGAGCTGTTCGCCGTGCTGTTTGCGGAGTTCCTCGAACCACTCGGCGTACGGGTTACGGGAGGGCGACTGCGTCATGACAGAATCTTAACATGACCACACTCAAGGTATATGAGTGGCAGGATCAGACAGCTTTGCTTTTTATGCACGATTCTATTGGCCCAAAAGTGTTACGCTTCACGCATGACTGCAGGTATCCTCTCCGAAATGCAGGGCAGTACGCCCGTCAAGGAAATCACCATCAGTGAGTTCGGCGCTCAGAAAGCCCAGGGTATTCTGGCCAGCAGTGGCAAGGAAAATGCCGGGGTTCGCGTGTTCATCAAAAGCGGCGGGTGCAGCGGCTACCAGTACGGCATGGCCATCGACGACCGCGAACTGGAAGGCGACACCATCGTGATCGACCGGGGCATCAAGCTGCTGGTCGACCAGATGAGCCTGTCACTGCTGCGCGGCAGTGAAGTGGACTTCGTAGAGAACATGATGGGCGGCGGCTTTACCGTTCATAACCCGAACGCCACCTCCAATTGCGGCTGCGGCCACTCCTTCCGCACCGACGGTGCCCAGAGCCCCGACGGAGAAGGCAGCGGGGGCTGCAGCAGCGCCTGAGTTTCCTGGCCCTGTTCCCTGTGAGGGAAGTCCGGTGCTGGGGCTTCCCTGTTTTCTATGGTGGTAGGCCGGTTCATACCCCCACTTGTTCAATGCCCGCGTCAGGTTCCTGTCCTTTTGGCTCATCTTCCGCCACTACATTGGAAGCGTCCCGAAGTCATGCACGCCGGCTGTTCACAATGACGGTTTGTCTTGACACGCCAGGGACGCGCTTTATACTGCCTTGATTATTCAACGTAACTGGTCGATTGTTGACCACCTTCCGGAGGACACCCATGAAGAAGATGCTTGCCCTTTCCGCATTCCTGCTCGGCGCTGCCGTGGCGGGGCCCGCCAACAACAGCCTCGTGATTGGCACCAGCCAGGAACCACCAAACATTAATGACCCCTGGAACACCAATAACCTGGTGATCTCCAGCGAAATCAACCAGTGGACCAGCGCGGGGTTCATTGGCCTGGATAACGACGGGAAACCCTACGCCGATATCGCCACTCAGGTGCCCACCCTGGCCAACGGCGGGTACAAACTCACCAAGAACGCCCAGGGCAAAGTGACCAGCAACAGCCTCACCTACACCATCCGCCCGAATGCCAAGTGGAGCGACGGCACTCCCATTACGGTGGCTGACGTTGAGTTCTGGCTTAAAGTTCAGAATGACGAGCGCGTGCCTGTACCCGACCGTTACCCCTACGACAACGCCAAGCTGACCAAGAAAGACGACAAAACCTTCACCCTGACCTTCAACCCGCCTTACCTGTTTGCTGAACTGGCCGGTGCCCCAGGCATTGCTCCCT
Source organism: Deinococcus fonticola (assembly GCF_004634215.1). Classification (NCBI taxonomy): domain Bacteria; kingdom Thermotogati; phylum Deinococcota; class Deinococci; order Deinococcales; family Deinococcaceae; genus Deinococcus; species Deinococcus fonticola. The sequence goes on from NZ_SMMH01000021.1 coordinate 19,966, forward strand.
CCAAGGCCATGAAAGCCGCCTGGGACGCTTTTGACAAGGACACCAAGGGCATGAAGCCCGGCGAGGCGCTGAACGACAAGTGGACGGCCTTTATCGGCAAGTTCACGACCAGCAGCGGCCTGCCTAAGGTCGTGGCTGGTCCCTTTAAGCCCACCTCCTGGCGTGCGGGCAACAGCCTGACCCTGACCCGCAACACCAACTACTGGCGCAAACCCCAGGGCGGCGAGAGCAAGTACATTCAGACTGTGATCTACCGCTTTATCCCCAACACCAACACCCTGAAAGTCAATGTGCTGTCCGGTCAGTTGGACGCGCTGTCCACTGTGGGCCTGACCTTTGACCAGGGGTTAGACATGCAAAAACGCCAGGGCAACAAGTTCATCACGTACTTCGTGCCTGGCGGCACCTGGGAACACATTGATGTGAACACCCGTGGACAGAAAGCCAAGGATCTGAACCTGGATGATGCGCGTATTCGTCAGGCCCTGATGTACGCCATGGATCGCCCGGCCATTACCAAGGCGCTGTTTGACAGCAAGCAACCTGTTTCCCACGTCTTCATTAACCCGCTTTCCCCGGTGTACAAGAAAAACGTGCAGGTCTATAACTTCGACCCTGCCAAAGCCAAGGCCCTGTTCGCTGCGGCTGGCTGGAAACCCGGCAGTGACGGCATTCTGGAAAAGAATGGCAAGAAGTTCAGCCTGAGCTTTAGCACCACCGCTGGCAACGCCGTGCGTGAACGCGTGCAGCAGATCCTGCAAGCCCAGTGGAAAGCTGTAGGCGTGCAGGTGAACATCCAGAACTACCCTGCCAGCGTATTCTTCGGCCCTGACATGCTCAGCAAGGGCGCTGAAGGCAAATGGGATCTGGCCATGTACGCCTGGAGCGCCAACCCCGTCTTTGAAGAAGGTGACCTGTTCAAGAGCGACGGTATTCCCACCTCGGCCAACGGTTACTCGGGCCAGAACAACCCCGGCTGGAGCAACGCCGAGTACGACAAACTGCACAAGGCCTCACAGACCGAGTTCGATGCCGCGCAGCGCCTCAAGAACTTTGACCGCATGCAGACCTTGTGGGCCAACGATGTCCCCTCCCTGCCGCTGTACTTCCGCAGCAACCCCTACACCCAGGTCAAGGGTTTGGTGAACTACGATTTCACGGCCTTTAACCTCTACCCCAGTTGGGACGCCTACCGCGTGGGCTGGGCCAGCAAGGGTGCCGTGTCCGCCCACACCCAGAAGTAATTCCCTTTCACTTGATGGCACTCCAGTCTTAACCGAAGCAGGAAGAGAAGGTCGTTTTACCTTCTCTTCCTGCTTCTTTTGAGCCGTTCCCATAACCAGCATCACTTTTCCGGCACGGCATGACCTACAATTGATGTTCAAAATAAAGAAGCCCCACCATCTGAGAGGAAACCTATGGGAACCTACGCCCTGCGACGTATTCTGCAAATGATCCCCCTGCTGATCCTGATCAGCGTCGTGATCTACGCCCTGACCGCCCTGCAACCCGGTGATCCTATTGATCAACTGGTGTTCGGTAACCCGCGCATCACCCCGGACGACATTGCCCGCCTGAAAGAAGCTTACGGCGTGAACACCCCCTGGTACGAGAAATACTGGGGCTGGCTGATGCGCGCCCTACGCGGCGACTTCGGGTACTCGCGCGACTTCTCGATTCCGGTCACGCAATACATATTCCAGCAGAGGTTGCCGAACAGCTTGCTGCTGACCATTCCGGCCCTGATCATCAGTACCCTGATTGCCATTCCGCTGGGCATTTTCTCCGCCATCCGGCAGTACAGCATCTGGGATTACATCCTGACCTTCCTGAGCTTCATCGGTTCCAGCGCGCCCCTCTTCTGGGTGGGTGTCATGGCAATGTACCTGATGGCCGTGTGGATGCCGCAGATCACGAACGGCGCGATTGGCCTGCCGCCCGGCGGGCTGGGCAGCGGCATCACCCCCGAAGACAGCGGCGTGCTGGCCTTCTGGGCCGACCGCCTGAAGTACATGATCCTGCCCGTCACGGTGCTGTCCATGCTGCAAATCGCGGGCACCTTGCGTTACATGCGCGCCAGTTTCCTAGAGGTCATCAACCAGGATTTCGTGCGAACCGCCAAGGCCAAAGGCTTACCGAACCGGGTGGTGCTGTACAAGCACGCGCTGCGGAACTCCCTGATTCCCATTGTCACGCTGCTGGGCCTGTCCATTCCGGGCCTGTTCGGCGGGGCGGTGCTGACTGAGACGGTGTTCTCCTGGCCGGGCGTGGGCCGGGCACTGTTCGACTCGCTGGTGTCCAAGGACTTCAACGTGGTCATGGTGTGCCTGATGACCCTAGCCTTCCTGACCGTGGTGTTCCAACTGCTGACCGACCTGATGTACAGCGTCGTTGACCCGCGCATTCGTTATAACTGAGGCCCGACCATGACCACTGCCAATGCCAACAATGACATTCAACTGAACAAGGAAAAAAGTTACTCCACCTTCCAGCTCGCCATGCGCCGCCTGCGCCGCCACAAGGCCGCCATGATCGCCCTGACTTTCATTATTCTGCTGGTACTCATGGCAATTTTCGCGCCGTCCCTGGCCCCGCACGACCCGAACGCGCAGGACTTGGGCGGCATTTACGCCCCGCCCAGCGCCAATCACCCCCTGGGCAAGGATGAACTGGGCCGTGACCTGCTGTCCCGCGTCATTTACGGCAGCCGGGTCAGCCTGGCGGTGGGCTTCGCGGTGGCGTTCATGAGTTCACTGGTCGGCACGACTATGGGCCTGCTGGCGGGCTTCCTGGGCGGGCGCACTGACACCTTCATCAGCCGCCTGATCGAGTTCATGCTGAGCCTGCCCGGCCTGCCCCTCCAGCTCGTGATTTCCGGCCTATTCCTGAGCAGCGACAAGCCCTTCATCACGAACCTGCGCGAGAACATGGGGCCAAGCGCCAGCGTCGCCATCATCATCACGGTGTTCTCTGTGTTCGGCTGGATGGGCACCGCCAGGCTCGTGCGCGGTGAAGTGCTGAAACTGAAGAACCTGGAGTACGTGGACGCCGCGCGCGCCCTGGGAGCCAGCAACCCCCGCATCATGTTCCGTCACCTGGTGCCGAACATCCTGGGCATCATCATCGTGAGCGCCACCTTCGACGTGGGCGGCGCAATCCTAGGCGAAGCGGCCCTGAGTTTCCTGGGATTCGGCATTCAACCCCCGGTCTCCACCTGGGGCAACATGCTGAGCAACGCGCAGGAAGTGGTGCTGCAATACCCCTGGATTCCCTTCTACCCCGGCCTGGCGATCCTGCTGACCGTGCTGTCCTTCAACTTCCTGGGCGACGGCCTGCGGGATGCGTTCGACCCAAGGGCACGTCGGTAACCCCGCACCCTCCGGCCCCGACAGGTGGGGCCTCCTCCCTCTCCCCTGGGAGAGGGTTTTTTGTGGGTGTGAGCTACAGGGAGGCACTGTGGCCCTTTTCTGTCTCTCAGACTCTCAGGCACTTAGACCCTTAGACTCTCTCTCATGATTGTTCTTGGCATTGACCCTGGACTGGCGAACCTGGGTTTAGGACTGGTGGAGGGGGACGTCCGCAAAGCGCGGCACCTGCACCATGTGTGCCTGACCACCGAGAGCGCCTGGCTGATGCCCCGGCGCCTGCAGTACCTGCACGGAGAAGTGTCGCGCCTGCTGGCCGAGTACCAGCCTGAGGCGGTCGCCATCGAGGATCAGATTCTGCGGCGGCAGGCCGACGTGGCCTTCAAAGTCGGGCAGGCGTTCGGGGTGGTGCAACTGGCCTGCGCCCAGGCGGGCGTGCCCATTTTCGCCTACGGCCCCATGCAGGTGAAAAAAGCCCTGGTAGGCACGGGCCGCGCCGACAAGGAACAGATTATTTACATGGTCAAGGCGCAACTGGGCGTGCGGGAACTGTTCAACAACCACGCGGCGGACGCCCTGGCGCTGGCGCTGACGCATCTGGCGCACGCACCCATGCAGGCCCGCATGAATGCGCCGCTGGTGCGTTCCTGACGACCGTGCTGGCCCTGCCCCTGTCCCTGTCCCTGCTGCTGGCCGGTGTGGTGACGGGGTGGTGGCTGTGGTTCTTCGTGCGGCGCGACCGGCACCCGGAACCCGCCTGGCTGCTGGCCCGCACCTTCGCCTGGGGCATGTTCGCCTGGCTGGTCGCGGCAGCCTTCGAGGCGAGCCTGGGCCGCCTCCTGAACAGTGACCTGCCGCTGGCGCTGCTGCTGGTGGCGCTGCTGACCGCCATCATCGAGGAGGTCAGCAAGTTCGTGGCGGCCAGCACCGCCACCACCGAACCCAGCTTCGACGAACCGATGGACGGCCTGGTGTACGCCGTGACCGCCGCGCTGGGATTCGCGCTGGTCGAGAACCTGACCTACGTGCTGGGCTTCGGCACCAATGCCGGCAACTGGCACGCGCTGGTGGCCACGCTGGCGCATGCCCTCTTCAGTGCGCCGCAGGGCTACGCGCTTGGCGGCAAGTTCTGGACGGGCGAGCGCGGCTGGCGGGTGCGCGGCCTGACCACGAGCGTGCTGCTGCACTTCGTGTTCAATAGCCTGTTGACCAGCCACCCGTCGCTGTGGCAACTGGCGGCGCTGGCGCTGGTGGTGCTGCTGATGATGCTGCTGGCGGGCCGCTTCTATCTGCAGTTCGAGGAAACGGCCCGCCAGCTCGGCACACGGCCTCAGCGCGTGCCGGATTCGCCGCGCAGGTAAGCGATCACGTCGTGGGCGCTGTACCCCAGCTTCCAGTCCGAGAGGGCAAAGATGCCGTCCCCGCTGGTCAGCAGGGGTTTTTCCACGTCGCCGTTCTTCTGGATCTGGGCCAGGCCCGCGTCGGACATCAGGGCGTTACACAGACACTTGCGGCCCACCGTGTCCTCGGGTTTGCCGCCCTTGGCCACGTACTGGTCGACCGGCTCGGAGGCGCAGCGCCAGCCCACCTTGCCGCCCTGCCAGTAGGCTTCCCGCAGGTAACCGATGTCGCACACGCGCTGACGGGCGGCGTACACTTCGGGGTTGCTGAGGGTGTCGGGCAGTTGCACCACCTTGAACGGAAACCCGGTGGGCGAGGCGAGCGGGTCGGTAAAGACGCTCAGGCGCTCCTGCTGCGCTTTGACCTGCACGCGCTCGCGGAAGTCGGCGCGGAAGCCGGACTCCTGGCAGAAGGCGAAGAGGGTGCCCACCTGAATGCCCGCCGCGCCCTCGGCTTCCGCGGCCCTCAGGGACTCGGGGGTGGCCTGGCCGCCCGCCAGCCAGAACGGCAGGCCCAGCTTGCGCATCTCCGAGAGGTCGCAGATATCGCGCTCGGTATAGATGGGCTGGCCCAATTCATCGTAGGTGACCTGACCGCGCGGCGGGGCGTTGTGGCCCCCGGCGGTCGGCCCCTCGATCACGAAGCCCTGCACCTCGCCACTGGCCTTCTTGAGCAGCACCCCGGCCAGCACGTGCGACGTGATGATCGGGTAGAACTTCGGGCGGCCCACCGCAATGCCCGCCAGGCCGTACTCGGCGGGGTCGAGCGTGATGACCGGCGTTTCGCCCTGCGGGTCGCCCTTGACGTCCAGCCGCATGGAGGCCGGTTGCCCCGCCGCGAAGGCGTCGAGCGCGCCGGGAATTTCACGCGGGATGCCCGCGCCCATAATCACCGTATCCACGCCCGCCAGCACCGCGCCGTACAGCGACGGCAGGTTGAACAGCTGCAACTTGGTGAGCAGGTTCACGCCCACCGGGTTGCTGTGCCCCTCGCGGGCCAGCCACACTTCCACGAACGCGCCCATGATCGACAGTTCCCACGACTCGCGGTGGCTGGTGAGGCTGGGCATGGGCACGCGCTTGTACGGTTTGCCCTGGCGGCCTTCCGGCAGAAAGTACTTTTTCAGGGCGGCCTGCACGCGCTCCTGGTTGGGGTACTGCGCCAGCGCCCGGCGGGTGTGCCCGCCCTCGTCACCGTCCTGAAGGCGGCGCACCAGCACGTTGTCGATGCCGGTGCCGGACACCACTCCCAGTTCACCAGTGCGGGACACGGCATTCGCCAGCACCCAGTTCGAGACAGCGACCCCCATGCCCCCCTGAATGATGCGGGGGTGGGGGGTGGACGGCACAGCGGGTAATTCAGTCATGACTTCCTTTACGACTCCTGAGGCAAGGAGAACAGAGTGGAGCGGGAGAAGGGGGAACGCCCCTCAGCATACCGCTCCAGTATCCCGCGCCTGACCCACCCCCGCCGGGCTGTTGGAACGCGGTCAAAAACCCCGCCTGGCCTTCCGCGTTACGTCCCGCGACACATGCGGCCCCTTGGACACCGCCCAGGGAGGCGTTCACGGGTTGCAGCCGAGCGGGCTGGCCGGTCAGGTGGTTGCTGAACAGGACGTGGGCATCTCCCCGGTATAGCCGCACAAGGTGAAGGGTGCGGCTGCCCCTGGCCGAAAGTGTGGCCGCTCAGCCGCAGCGGGCTGAACCCCGGCCTCAATCATGAGCGACCTGGCATGAGAGACTTGGCCATGAGCGACCTGAGCGTGGGTGAATCCTCCGGCGAGCAGTGGCGTTTCCTGCAAGGTGTCCGGGCGTTTGCGCTGCCGCACTACCAGCGCTCCGAGCGGGCGTATCACAACGACGGGCATGTGCGGAACCTGCTTTCGGTGCTGGCCCGGCACGACGTGCTGACCCCGACATTGGCGCTGGCGGTGTGGGGCCACGACCTGGTCTACGACCCGGCCCGCAACGACAACGAGGCGCAAAGTGCTGAGCTGTTCGGCGCATGGCTCCGTCAGCAGGGCGCTTCGGAGAACCTTTGCCTCAGCGTGCGCCAACTGATTCTGGCGACCAGGCACACCTCTCCACCAGCTTCGCGCCAGGAAGCACTGCTGGTGGACGCGGATCTGAGCATCCTGGGCGCGGCGCCTGCGGACTTTCAGGCTTACGAGGCGGGCATTCGGCAGGAGTACGCTCACGTTCCGGAAGGCAAATACCGCGCCGGGCGGCGGCAGGTGCTGGAACACTTCCTGAAGCGCGACCTGATTTACACCACGCCGGAGTTCATAGCCCTGGAGAAGCCGGCGCGGCACAACCTGCAAGGCAGCCTGCAACAGCTCGCTTAGTTCAGCCGATAAACTGCTGCGCCAGACAGGCAGAAGCCTTCACCTCTCCCCTGCTGATATGACAGGATGACCGTTGCCTGTGACTTCCCCGACCACCGCGCCCCCAGCTACCCACCTGATCAGCCGCCCGCCCCCGGCCCTGGCCGCCGGGCTGCTGCTGGTCATTCTGGTGGTGGCTTTCGAGTCCTCGGCGGTGGGCACGGTTATGCCGCGCATCGCCGCCGACCTGGGCGGCCTGCAGCTGTACGGCTGGGCCTCCAGCGCCTTTATGCTGGCCAGCCTGCTGGGCGCCATGCTGACCGGCCTGCTGACGGATCGGCGCGGCGTGGCGTGGGGCGCGGCCTTCAGCCTGGCGCTGTTCGGCCTGGGGCTGCTGGTGCTTGGGCTGGCCGCCAGCATGCCCGTGGTCATCGCCGGGCGCCTGATCGAGGGCGTGGGGGTGGGGGGCCTGAATGCCCTGCCCTTCGTGGTGATCAGCGCCGCATACCGCGACGAGGCGAAGGCCAGGATGCTGGCGGCAGTGTCCAGCATGTGGCTGGTGCCGGGCCTGGTCGGCCCACTGCTGGCCAGTGTGCTGACCGCGCAGTTCTCGTGGCGCGCAGTGCCCTGGAGCCTGGTCGGGCTGCTGGTGCTGGCCGCGCCCCTGTGCCTGCACCCGCTGAGAAGCCTGCCTCCTCTGGCGACCGGCGGCAGCCAGAAACGCATCCTGTGGCCCACGCTGGGCCTGATGGTGGCCTTCACCGCGCTGATCGAGGGCCTGCGGCGCCCCGACGCGCTGGGTATCCCGGTCGCCCTGGCAGGCCTGGTGGGCCTGCTGCTGAGCGCCCGGCCCCTCTTTCCCCGTGGCCTGTGGAGCCTGCGGCCCGGTCTGCCGGCCTCGCTGGCCCTGCGCGGCTTCGCGGCGTTCGCGTTGATGGGCCAGAGCTCCTTCGTGACCCTGAGCCTGCGCGAGGTACATCACCTGCCGCTGGCGGTCGTGGGCCTCAGCATCAGCGTGGGCGGCCTGAGCTGGACACTGGGCGCCTGGCTTCAGGCCCACCTGGAAAAGACCTTCGGCCCGGCCTCGCGCCCTGCGCGCATCCGCTACGGCCTGCTGGGCATCACGGGTGGCCTGCTCCTGACCGGCCTGGGCATGACCGGCGTGCTGCCCTACCCGGTGATTTTCCTGGGTGGCCTGATCGCCGGGATCGGCATGGGCACGGCCTACAACAGCAACAGCCTGCACGCCATGAGTCTCGTCCCGCCCGCGCAGGCCGGGCAGCTTTCCAGCCAGCTGGCCAATATTGAGGTGCTGATGGTGGCGCTGTCTGCCGGGATCAGCGGCGCCCTGGTGACGCGCATTCACCCGCTGGAGCAGGCGCTGACCTGCGTGGTGATCATGAACCTGCTGGCGTCTCTGATCCCCTGGGTGGCGGCGCGGCGTCTGATCCAACACTGAGGCGCGGGCGCTACACTGGGCGTCCACTCAATTTCTCGCCTGGAGGTTTCGCGTGACACACCAAGCCCAATCCGGCCCCACCCACCTCGGCAAACGCCGCAAAATCATCGACGGTCTGGAGAAAATCACCGGGCAGGCGCAGTACCCCGCCGACCTGAACCTGCCGGGCCTGGTGCACCTGCGCCCCGTGCTGTCGCCCTACCCGCACGCCCGCATTGCCGGGATCGACGTGCAGGCGGCGCGGGCCGTGCCGGGCGTGGTGGCGGTGCTGACCGGGGCCGATCTGAACGGCCCGCGCCCCGCGCACTCGCGCTCGAACATGCTGCTGGCTGGAGACGAGGTGGTGTTCGCCGGGCAGCCCGTGGCGGTGGTGGTCGCGGAGACCGAAGCGCAGGCGGCCGACGGCGCGGCCCTGCTGGACATCGAGTACCAGCCGCTGGACAGCGTGGACGACGCGGCGCAGGCCTTGCAGGACGAGGTGCTGGTGTGGCCGCAGGGCATGCCGCGCCCCGACACCAGCATGGCCAGCCTCCACGGCGGCGGCGCCAGCGAGGAGGCCGAGCAGACTCCCTCGAACATTCACCAGCGCCAGGAATTTAAGCGTGGGGACGCCGAGAAAGCCCTGCAAGAGGCACACACCGTTATCCAGCGCACCTTCCGCACGTCGCGTGTTCACCAGGCGTACCTGGAACCGCACGCGGTGGTCGCGCAGCCGGGCGTGAAAGCGGGCGAGGTGACGGTATACACCAGCACGCAGGGCCAGTACGTGGTGCGCCGCGAGGTGGCCGGGGCGCTGAACCTGCCCGAGCGCAACGTCCACGTGGTGCCCCTGAAGGTCGGCGGGGGATTCGGCGCGAAGTATGGGCTGGTGGACGCGCTGGTGGCTGCGGTGGCGCTGAAGCTGCGCCGCCCGGCCCGGCTGGTGCTGACCCGCAGCGAGGACATGCAGACCACCACCCCCACTCCCGAAATCGAGATCGAGCTGCGGCTGGGCGCGGATGCCCAGGGCAACCTGGTGGGCCTGGCGGTGGACGCCACCATCGAGAACGGGGCCTTCGTGTCGGGTCACGCCGGCATCATCGCCACCATGATCGGCGGCCTGTACCGCTGCGAGAACGTCCATATTACCGGCACCGAACTGCTGACCAACCGCCCGCCGGTGGGGGCCTACCGCGCTCCCGGAGTGCCGCAGGCCCTGTTCGCGCTGGAATCGGCCGTGGACGACCTGGCCCACACGCTGGGTCAGGATCCGCTGGAACTACGCCTCCAGAACGCGGCCGGGGGCGGCGACCTCACCGGAACGGGCCGCCCCTGGCCCGAAATCGGGTTGAAAGCCTGCCTGGAACGCGCGCAAGGACATTCCCTCTGGAAGGACAGAGGCCAGAACCTGAACGAGGGCGTGGGCCTGGCGGCGGGCGGCTGGCCGGGCGGGTTCTCGCCGGCCGGGGCGGTGTGCCGCGTGGACACCGACGGCACCGTGCGGCTGCACGTGGGCAGCGTGGACATCAGCGGCGTACACAGCAGCATGGTCTTGATTGCCGCCGAGACCCTGAACGTCGACCCGGACAGCGTGGAGATCGTGCAGGGTACCACCGACAGCGGTCCTTACGCCCCCAACTCGGGCGGATCACAGGTCACCATCAGCCTCTCGGGCGCAGTGCTGGACGCGACTCAGCAGGTCAAGAACCAGCTGCTCGACCTGGCCGCCCACCACTTCGAAACGCACCGCGACGACATCGAACTCGCTGAGGGCCACGCCAGCCTGCGGGGCGTGCCTGGCAAGACGGTCTCCATCGGGCAACTCGCGGGCATGGGTCAGCGCCTGCCCGGCGGCCCCGGCCCGGTCGTGGCCGAGGGACGCGCCGCCCTGAAAGCGGGTGCGCCGGGCTTTATCGCCCAGCTGGTGAAGGTGCGCGTCGACCCGGACACCGGGCACGTCACCCCGCTGGAAGCCGCGACCATTCAGGACGTGGGGTTTGCCCTGAACCCGCTGCTGGTCGAGGGCCAGATGCACGGCGGCAGCGCTCAGGCGTTGAGCATCGGGCTGTACGAGGGGCAGGTGTTCGCGGACGGGCAACTGACCAACCCGAACTTCATGGAGTACACCTTCCCACGCGCCGACGACCTGCCCCCGCTGGAAGCCGTGATCGTCGAGCACCCGTCCGAGCACGGCCCCTTCGGTGCCCGCGTGGTCGGTGAACCCCCCATGACTGCCGGTGCGGCCGCCGTCGCCAACGCCATCCGGGACGCGGTGGGCGTCCGGGTCACGGACTTGCCCGTGAAGCCCGAAACCCTCTGGCAGCTCATGACCCGGCAGGAATCCGGCCAGACGGGCTGACTCCGGCCGTCAGGCTGTGCCTACCAGCTCACCCCACCTCTAGATCCAGGTTCCCGGGCGTTTTCAGCGTGGCGGGAATGGCGGTCAGCAGCACCTCGTACTTGCCGGTCACGAACACCTTGAAGCCGTGCTTTTGTAGGCCGCGCCGGGCGTTCGTGACATCGGCCATCAGCAGGCTGAAGTCCGGGCGGGCAAAATTGCGCATGCGCGCGCCGTAGCTCAGGTGGCCGTCCCGGTAGCGGGCGTTCGGGAAGCCCAGCACCAGGCCGCCCGTGGGCCGCAGGTGATACTTGCGAAGGTTAGAGAGCAGCACGTCCTGGGTCACGCCGGGGCTTTGCAGCAGACTCAGGGCGACGATCAGGTCGAACTGCCCCAGCGCCGGGTCAGGCAGGGTGTTCACGTCCAGCACACGGAATTGCCAGTTCGGGTGACAGCGTTTCGCCGCCTTCAGAGCGGCGGGCTCGATGTCCACGCCCACCACCTCGAACGGCCGCTCCGGAAAGGCGATGTTCAGCGCGTCCAGTTCGCGTCCGGCGTTCACCCCCAGCGCCAGCACGCGCCCGCCCGGCGGGGGGTTCACGCGCCGCAGCGCCTCCACAAAAGTCAGCAGAAACACCGGGTCTTCCAGCTTGTCCACCCGCGCCCAGTCGCCGTCCGGGCCGTACCCCGAGTCGTCGGGTGAGGGGACGGGGGCGTATTGCCGAAAGCGCACCCTGATTTGCGTGTCAGACACGATTTCCGGTGTGCAGAGGTGCGTCTCCAGCAGGTCGGCCAGGTCGACCCACGCCGACAGCGGGCGGTGAAGGCCGGCGGCGGTGACCTCGCCCGCGTAGCGGCCCAGACCCGTGTCGGGATTGGGCGCAAGAAAAACCACGCTGCCGTGCTGTTCCAGCGCCTGCCGCAACCGGGGCAGAATCACGGCCATCGGCTCGGTCGTGAACGTGAATTCAGGCGTCACGGGCGGCAAACAGCTTCTGGTGCCCGGCGTGCATCTCACGGTAAAACGTCTCGTTCGGCACGCCGGGAACGCCCAGGTCAGCCAGAACCTCGTCGAAGGAGAAAGGCCCCTCCTGCAAACGGATGTAATAGCGGGTGTTCCAGTCCAGCAACTCGGGGCCGTGCAGCCCCCCGTGGCACGGGAGAATCACCTCGGGTTGCAGGGTTTTCAGGCGTTCAATGCTGCCCAGCAGGGCGGGCAACTGCGCCGCGTCACTCAGCAGCGGAAACGGGAATTCCAGCGCGTCCGCCGCCAGCAGGAAGCGCAATTCCGGAATCCACACTGCCACCTGATCGGGCGCGTGGCCCGGCGCGGGCAGCAGGTGCAGGGTCAGGTCGCCGCCGTCGATCACGAACTCGTGCGTGAACATCAGCGTGGGGAAAAATAGAGTGGTGTCTGCGAAGCGCTGGGGTTCCTGTGCCTGTTCCTGGGCCTGTTTGTGGGCCAGTTTCCGGGCGCTGTCCAGGCGCCGCTCCGGGTCACGCGACAGGGCGTGGGCGATGATCGGCGCGGCGAACGCCTGATCCGGCGCAAAAACTGCGTTGCCCCAGGCATGGTCGTAGTGGTCGTGCGTGTTCACCACCAGCAGTTGACGTTCCGGCAGCGCGGGCCGCAGCAATTCCATCATCTGCGCGGCTTCCTGCGGCGTGCCGAACGTATCCACGACCACCACGTACCGCTCCGTGACCACCGCGAAACAGTCCACTTCCGGCGCAGACCGGAAACACCGCACGCGCGGATCAGGCGTGGGCACTTCCATGATGATAGGAATCATCAGTACCCCCGGTGAGTGACCTTCGCGCCCTCGCTTTTCAGCCAGTCCGTGACCGCGCCCACCGCCGCTTTTACGCCCGGCGTGATGATCGGGCCGCCGAACTTCGCCAGCCGGACGAGGGTGCTGCCGTCCTCGCGGTTCGTAATGCCCACCAGCACTTCCTGCGTCAATTCGCCCTCCACGACGTGCGCCAGGGCCACCCAGCCGTCCCGGCGCAGGCTAGCGTACAGGTCGAGCAGAACAACGGTATGCCCTTTGCCCTGAGCAGTGTATTTCTGAAAATCAGTGGGGGAGAAATCGGTTGGCAGGGTTAAAATGGCGTGGGGCACGTCGTTCTCCGTTTCAGGGTAGGGGAATGTAGAACCATGTGGAACTTCCGTCTGGCGCGTGGGCGTGAAGCGGGCGTGATTCACACCCAGGCCCAGGTCACGCCACTTCAGGGCGTACTTCGTTTCGAGCGCGGCGGGCGGTGGGTCGCCCGTTTCCACCTGCATGACGCCGCTTGCCTGCGCTTCCCGGCATGCGAACTCGAAGTATTCGTCGTGGTCCGTGGTGAACAGGATGCTTCCGCCCGGTTTCAGGCGGCTGGCGGCCAGCTCGAAGAACGGGACGCGCAGCAGGCGGTGTTCTTCGTGCCCCGCCTTGGGCCACGGATCCGGAAAGTTCACGATGATCGCGTCCAGGCTGGCCTCGGGAATTACCTCGCGCACCAGCACGTCCGCGGGCATTTTCGACAGAATGGCATTGCCGATTCCTGCACTCTTCAGGCGGCGGTGCGCTTTCAGGAGCGACACGCCCGACAGTTCCACGCCCAGATAATTCGGGACTTCCGCGAAGGTCTGCGCACTGTGCTGAACATGGTGCGGCCAGAAGCGCCCGTCCCCGAAGCCCACTTCCAGCACCCAGGGCCGCTCCGGCGTGTCCGGGTACAGCCGCGCCGCCGCATCCGGGAACTGGAAGTCCGACAGGCGGAAAATGCGCGGCCCGGTCACGGGTTCCCCCCGGCAGCAAGAAGTTCGTCCGCGAGCTGCGCGGCGTCTTCCAGCACGCTGGTGTAGGTGTGTGTTCCGGGCGTGCAGCGTCCCACCGCATAAACGTGGTCGAATCGTCCCAGACGAAACCCATTCAATTCACTCCGCGCCGGAGTCAGGAAACGCACCGAGTACGCGGGCGCTCCATCGGCGGCCGGGGCCTCCTGCTCGTCGCCCACCAGCAGCACTGCCCGCGACAGGTCGTCCGCCAGGAAATCGTAAGCCACCTCCGACAGGCGCCCCGCCTCCTCGACCGAATCACCCATCAGCAAGCGGCCTTTCAGGAACGCCCCCACCGCCAGCACTCCTGAGCGCGCCTGCAACTTCGGGCCTTCCCAGGTGGACAGCGTCACCAGACCGTCCTCGCCCTCGTCCACTTCCGTCACGGTGCTCTGAAGCAGATGAAGGCCCGGCGTGCCCTCGATTTCCGCCTTCAGGTGGCGGTGAAACGCCCAACCATCAACAGGGCCGTCCACTTCCGGCGCAATCCGCTCGGCCACCCGCGCGAACACGCTGCCCGCCGGAAAATCCACTCCCGTCAGCGTCGGCTGGTACAGGTTGCCCAGGTGATCGAGCGCCTGAGACACCAGCAGCACATCCGCGCCCGCCCGCGCCAGGCGCCACGCCAGCTCCACGCCGGCCAGCCCCGCCCCGACCACTGCCACGTCGTACACGTGCCCCGGCTGAGGCTGACTACGTTGAGGTTTTGCTGGATAAAACTGCGGCCCTGACATCAGCAGAGAGTGTAACCCAACCCCACCGGCCAGACGACGCGCGTGGGGAGAGCCGCCCTGCTCTGAATCAGCGAACGTCAGTCACGCGGAGCATTGTTCAGCCTTGCCATGTACTCGGCGGTTTGCCTTTCCTCCTGCCGCTCGCTGCGGCTGAGGTATTCCCGTACGTTCGCCTGATCCTGCGCGTTCCTGTTCTGGCTGAGTTTGTATTTGCCTTCCAGGCGCGTGACTTCTATCTCGAAGGTGACGATGGCCTTGAATTGGCGCTGTTCGTACTCCTGGGGGATAGGGGCCATGTCGGGCACGAACTCCTTGACCAGACCGTACGCGATGTCGTGGGTTTTGTCTCCTTCGACGATGCGGGGCAGGCCGTAGGCGTGAATGGCAGTGTAGTTCCAGGTGGGGACAGTGGGGCTGCTGTCGTACCAGGTGGAGCGAATGGGGGCGTGTGGCCCCTGGAAGATGACCAGAACTTCCCGATTGCCAGCGTGCTGGGCGCCAAAGTGCTGCCACTGCCTGTTGGCCCGGGCCAGATGCGAGCGGAGATAAAGCCGGTCGTTTTCGGGCTGAATAAGAATGGGCAGGTGCGTGGCGTAGGGAACGCCGTCCGGCGCGGTAATCAGGGTAGCAAAGGGGTTTTCGCGCATGAAGCGGAGTTGCTCGGTGTGGTCGTCCATGCGGAAGTAGGCGGGCAGGTACATGGGGAGAGGGTAGGTGCCTGGTGGACGGGTGAACAGGGCCATTCTCCGGCAGCTGGAGCCGTCCACTTTAAGATGGGCAGGTGACGTTGAACGATGGTTACGCCTACACCTCGCATATTCAGCGGGGCGGCGTGAACGTGCTGGATTTCCTGTCGGGTGAGTTCCGGCATTCATCGCGGGAGGTGTGGGCGGCGCGGCTGGCAACGGGTGAAATCGAGCTGGACGGACGCTCGCTGCGGGCGAACGTGCGCCTGCGGGCGGGGCAGCAACTGGTGTGGCATCGCCCACCGTGGCGGGAGGAGACGGTTCCCCTGTCGTTCGAGGTGCTGTTCGAGGACGCGGATCTGCTGGCGGTGAGTAAACCTGCGGGCCTGCCGACGGTGCCGGGGGGCGGGTTCCTTAACCACACCCTGTTGTCGGCGGTGCGTGGGCGCTGGCCGACCGCCTCGCCCCTGCACCGACTGGGGCGGGGAACGTCGGGGCTGGTGCTGTGCTCGCTGACTTCACGGGCGGGAGCAGCACTCCTGGCAGACTGGCGGGCGCAGCGCGTGCAGAAGGTGTACCTGGCCCTGGCATCCGGCGTGGCGGCGCAGGATGTCTTCGAGATTCGTACCCCGATTGGCCCCGTTCCTCACGCGAAACTGGGCGAGGTGTTCGCCGCGAGTCCGGCGGGCAAGGCCGCCCGTTCGGTGGCGCGGGTGCTGGAGCGCCGCCAGGACTCGACGCTTTTCGAGGTGGAGATCTTCACGGGAAGGCCGCATCAGATTCGCATTCACCTGGCCAGCATCGGCCAGCCGCTGGTGGGTGACCCGCTGTATGTGCCGGGCGGTTCTCCCTTGCCGGAGGCACTGCCGGGAGACGTGGGGTATCACCTGCACGCCTGGAAGCTGACATTCACTCACCCGGCCAGCGGGAAGGCAATGACGTTGACCGCACCGCCCCCGGCCATACTGGAACATGAATCGTAGGTCGTGAACCCCACGCTCTACCTCTGAAGTTACGCCAGCAGTTCGGCGAAATCGTCCTCCTCGTTGTCCTGGGCGTAGGGCAGGGAGAAGGTGAAGGTGCTGCCTTTGCCGCGCTGGGATTCGACCCAGATGCTGCCGCCGTGTTCTTCGATGGCCATTTTGCAAAAAGCCAGGCCCATGCCGGTGTCGAAGCGGCCGTGCAGGGTCAGGCGGCTCTGTTCGAAGGCGGCGAAGAGATTGGGGATGTCCTCGGCGGGGATGCCCTCGCCATTGTCACGGACGCTGACATGCACCTGGTCGCCGACCACCTGGACGCTCAGGCTGATGGTGCCGCCGCTGGTGGTGTGCTTGAGGGCGTTGCTCAGGAGATTGGCCATCACGCGGCGCAGGATTTCCGGGTCGGCGCTGACGGGACTCATGTTCTGGGCGACCTGGGCGCTCACTTCGCGGTCGCGCAGGCCGCTGCCGACGTCGCCCCGGGCCAGTTCGATGATTTCGCTGAACATGGGGCTGAACACCAGTTCGCGTTTCAGGTTCATTTTTCCGGCCTGGATTTTGCGGACGTCCAGCATGTTGACGGTGAGGTGCAGCAGGTGCTGCGCTTCGTCGCGGGCCACCGTAATCAGTTCGCGCGAGTCGCCGGGGACGCGGTGGTCGTCCTCGACGATTTCGAGGAGGCCCATGACGGCGGCGATGGGGTTTTTCAGGTCGTGGACGAGCATGTGAACGAGCTGGTCGCGGATGCGCTCCTCGTGTTCCCAGTTGTCCATCTTGCGTTGCAGTTGGGCCACACGCTCCTGGTAGTCGTGGTGCTGCTGCGCGCGGCCCAGCATGTTGTTCACCTGCAAGCTGAGGGCCTGGAGCGGCGTGGTGTCGCTGATCAGGGCGTCCGCGCCCGCGCTGAGCATTTCGCCCAGGCCGTGACTGCCCACGGCCAGCCACTGGGTGGCGCTCAGTTCGCTGCGTTGACGCAGCATGGGCAGCACTTCCCACAGCGGAACGCCGGGCGTGTCGGTGTACAGCAGGGCCACGTGGGGCGGCTGGACATGCGCTTCACGCAGCAGCGTTTCGGCGTCGGGGATGTGCTGCACGTCCGTGTTTTTCAGGCTGTCTTTGAGGGACACCGCGCGGGCGGTGTCCCGCGAGACGACGAAGACGACGGGGGCGGCAGCTCTGAGCATGGATTGGCTTCAGTTTAGCATCCGGTGTGGCGGGGTTTTTGGGCAGACTTGGAGGAAGCCCCGAACCAGAGCATGAGTATGCAGCTGTATTATTCATTTTGTCGCCAGGCACAAGCGACCATGAAATAATGTTGCACACGCAAGGCATAACGCCCGGCAGCCCTTAAGCTGTTATGCATGCAGATTTCGGTACTGGGGATTCCCATGGATTTAGGAGCGGGGCGGCGCGGCGTGGACATGGGACCGTCGGCCCTGCGAAACGCACACCTGGCCGCCCGATTGCGTGAACTGGGCCACACCGTGAGCGACCTGGGGGACGTGGACGTCGCCATTCCCGAGACACTGGACAAACTGGAAACGGGCGGTCTGGTGTTCCTGGATTCCATTCAGCACGCCTGCCGAAGTGCCGCCGAGCGCGTGGCCGCCCTGCCCGAAGGCGTGTTTCCCCTGACGCTGGGCGGGGATCACAGCGTCAGCATGGGCACCGTGACCGGCAACGCCCTGCGCGGAAAACCCGGCGGCGCCCGGATGGGCCTGATCTGGGTGGACGCCCACACCGATTACAACACGCCGCAAAGCAGTCCCAGCGGCAACATTCACGGCATGCCGGTGGCGCACCTGACCGGCCTGGGCGACCCACAACTCGCCGGGTTGGGCGGCGGCTGGCACATGCGCCCCGAGGACATCGTGATGATCGGCATTCGCAGCGTGGATGGGCGCGAGCGTGACCTGATGCGTGAGGCGGGCATCAAGGCCTACACCATGAAGGATGTCGATCAGCTGGGCATGACCCGCATTTACGAGGAAACCCTGGAGCGCCTCTCGGGCACCGAGCGCCTGCACGTCTCCTTCGACGCGGACGCCCTCGATCCCACCGTCTGCCCCGGCGTGGGGACGCCTGTTCCCGGCGGCCTGACGTACCGTGAGGGCCACCTGCTGATGGAACTGCTGTGCGAGTCCGGGCGCGTGACCAGCATGGACATCGTGGAAGTGAACCCCATTCTGGACACCCTCAACCAGACGGCCGAAGTCATGGTGGGCATGGCCGCCAGCCTGCTCGGACAGCGCATCATGTGAGGCAAGCAGAAAGAAGCAAAACCAGTGGTCGAGGTCTTGAACCTCGATCTTTTTATTTACATGGGCAGGCTGTCCGGCTCCTGGGGCAGGTACGGTGCGGCTTCCTCGAAACCCTCCAGCGCCCCGGGAATCAGAAGCCAGTCGTCGCCCTCACGGGTGGCGAGGTCGCCCTGCACCATGCGGTTCAGTTCGGCCTGTACGCGCTGCTCGGCGCGGCGCACGGGCAGGTTGTCCGCGCCCTTCACCCCGCGCCAGCGCAGGAAAGCGCGGTGAAACGCAGGCAGCGCGGACAGCTCCACCCTGCTTTCGAGGGAACGCCAGGACAGGCCGGAGGCGGAATCGGTCATGCGTTCAGTGTGGCGCGAAAGGCCCGAGTCTGCCTCGTGGTTCCCTTCATGGGCGCTCAGCTTCAACGTTTTGCATGAGAGAATGGGGGAATGACCGATTCTTCCTCTGCACAGACCCACTCCGGTTTTGTCGCCATCGTCGGCAAGCCCAACGTGGGTAAAAGCACGCTGCTGAACAGTTTTCTGGGAACGAAAGTGGCCCCCACCAGCCCGCGCCCGCAGACCACGCGCCGGGGCGTGCGCGGCATTCACACGAATGGAGACCGGCAACTGGTATTCGTGGACACGCCGGGGATGCACAAGCCCAAGGACGCGCTGGGCAAGTACATGAACCACGAGGTTCACAGCGCGCTCTCCGACGTGGACGCCGTGGTGTGGGTGGTCGATCTGCGCCACCCGCCCACCGACGAGGACAGGCTGGTGGCCAACAGCGTGCGCGACCTGCCCAAGCCGCTGTTTCTGGTCGGCAACAAGACCGACGCCGCCAAGTACCCGGACGAGGCCATGAAGCTGTACTCGGCGCTGCTGGAGGGCCGCGACGGCGAAACGACCGAGACCATGCTGTCGGCACAGAACAACCCCAATGCCGTGTCTACCCTGCGCGAGCAACTGCTGGAGGTGCTGCCCGAGAACCCCTTCTTCTTCCCGGTAGGCGCCGCCAGTGACCAGAGCCGTGAAATGTGGGCGGCCGAGATCATCCGCGAGGAAGCCATGAAAAAGCTGCGTGACGAGCTGCCCTACGCCGTGGCGACCCGCGTGAACACCTGGACGGAGCGCGAGGACGGCCTGCAACGCATCGAGGGCGAGATTATCGTCGAGAAGAACCAGCACAAGGGCATGGTGATCGGCGCGGGCGGCAAGCAGCTGCGCGAGATCGGGCAGGCGGCCCGCAAGCAGCTGGAGGTCTTCCTGAACCGCAAGGTGTACCTGGGCCTGGAAGTCATCGTGATTCCGGGCTGGCGCGAGGACGAGGAAGCCCTGCGCGAACTGGGCTACGAGTAAGCGGCGGCGTGATCAGGAGGAAGTGGACAGGGGTGGTTCGTGCAGGAACCCGGCCCGGGCTTTATGCCACTTCCAACCTCCTGCCGTATCCTGAACCCGACGCCCTGGTGGCAGGGCATTCATTTTCAGGAGATTCATGATGGAACGTATTGGACTTTTTATTGATGGCGCGAACGTGTACGCGGCGGCCAAACGGCTGGGGTGGAATTTCGACCACCGCAAGATTCTGGAGCACTTCGCGGGGTACGGGGCGCTGTACAACGCTTTTTATTACACGGCGATTCCCCTGCCGATGGACGACAAGCAGAAGCGCTTTATCGACGCGCTGACCTACATGGGGTACACCGTGCGCACCCGGCCGCTGCGCGAAACGGCGGACGAGAACGGTGACACGTCCCGCCGCGCCAGCCTGGACATCGAACTGGTGACCGACCTGCTGAGCACCGAGGGGCGCTACGACGTGGCGGTGCTGCTGACCGGCGACGGGGATTTCGAGCGCCCGGTCGAGGTGCTGCGGGCGCGTGGCAAACGCATCGTGGTGGCGTGCATTCCCGAGATGACCAGTTACGAGCTGCGCAACGCCGCCGATGAATACGTGGATTTCAAGGATATTCGGGCCAGCGTCGAGCGCCCCGGTTACCGTCTGCCCAGCGAGGCGCAGGGAGCGCGCGAACGGGCGGACGGGGGACGGCCTTTTTACGCCAGTGTGGCCCTGAGTGACAGTGATGACCACTGACTCGATGACCGCCGATGAGAACCAGATCCCGCTGAGTACGCTGCCTGTTGCCCTGGATGCGTTGGGCGGCGACCACGGCGCGCCGCCCAACGTGGACGGCGCCGTGCAGGCCGCCAGGGCAGGCGTGCCGGTGCTGCTGGTGGGTGACCGCGTAAAATTGCACGCGGAACTGGGCAAGCACGCGGGCAGCAGCAGCTTGCCGCTGGAGGTGGTGGACGCTCCGGACGTGATCGGCATGAACGAACACGCCACCGACGTGCGCGGCCGGCCGCAGGCCAGCATCAACGTGTGTATGAAACTGGTCAAGGAGGGCAAGGCCGCGGCGGCCGTCAGCATGGGGCACAGCGGCGCGACCATGACCGCCGCCCTGTTCACGCTGGGGCGCGTGGGGGGCGTGGATCGCCCGGCCATCCTGACCCACCTGCCGGCGCAGGGGGGCTTCACGACGCTGCTGGACGCCGGCGCCAACACCGATGTGCGCCCCACGTACCTGGTGCAGTGGGCGCGGCTGGCCAGCGTGTACCTCAAGGTGCTGGAAGACCGTGAGAACCCCAGCGTGGGCCTGCTTTCCATTGGCGAGGAAGACCACAAGGGCAGCGGACTGGTGGTGGAAACGAACGCCCTGCTGCGCGAGCTGCACGGCAAGGGCGTGAACTTCTACGGCAACGTGGAGGGCCGTGACGTGTTCAAAGGCACCACGGACATCGTGCTGACCGACGGCTTTACCGGAAACGTGGTGCTGAAACTGGCGGAGGGCGAGGCGAAGGTGCTGTTCGGCTGGGTCAAGGAAGCCCTGAACAGCAACCTGAAAAGCAAACTGGGCGGCCTGCTGGCCCGCGACGCCCTGCGCGGCCTGGCCGAGCGCATGGATCCCAGCACCTACGGCGCGAGCATCCTGATCGGTGTGCGCGGCCTGGCCTTCATCGGTCACGGCAGTGCCGACGCCCGCGCCGTGAAAAATGCCCTGCTGCGGGCCGCGCGTGCCCACGAGGGCAACCTGATTCCGCGTCTGGAAGCGGCTTTTCAGGAACAGCCGAAGTAAACCTCAACCGTAGATGGCCGGCACGCTGACTTGATCGCGTTCCTGCCATCTGCCCTTAACACACTCATGAGAGACTGCCCTTCATGCTGGACGAATTCCTGACTCAGATTGTCAAGCCCGTGGTGTGGCTTAAACTCGCGCTGTCGCTGCTGGTGGCTTATGCCATCTACCGCTTTGGCCGCACGCTGATCCGGCTGCTGGAACCGCACGTGAATCACCGCCTGCTGCAAGGCGTGAAGTGGCTGTGGCTGCTGTTCGTGGCGGTGTGCTGGGTGGCGGTGGCGACCCACGCGGCGTACCTGCCGAGTGTGCCTCTCTTCTTCGATCTGGGGCAGGACATCTTCAACGGCCTGCGGGCCAGTGCGGGGCAGTTCCTGGTGATCGTGGCGCTCTCGCTGATCGGCTGGAACCTGGTGGGGGCACTGAGCAGGCGCATCGTGCCGGACGACGATTTCACGCGCCGCACGGTACGTATTCAGACCCTCAAAGGCGTGGTGGAAAGCACCCTGAAAGTCCTGATCGTGATCGTCACGCTGATCGGGGCCCTGCAGACGCTGGGCGTGAACGCGGCGGGCCTGCTGGCCGGGGTGTCGGTGCTGGGCATCGCGGTGGGCTTCGGGGCACAGAGCCTGGTAAAGGACGTGTTCACCGGATTTTTCATCCTGCTGGAGGATCAGTACGGGGTGGGCGACGTGATTACCGTGAACACCGGGCAACTCTCGGGCACGGTGGAGAAGTTGAACCTGCGCATCACGGCCCTGCGGGCGCTGGACGGTACTGTTCACATCGTGCCGAACGGGCAAATCAGCACGGTCAGCGTGAGCAGCAAGGACTGGTCGCGGGTGGTGGCGGCGGTGGACGTGACCTACAACGCCAACATCAACCAGGCTTTGAAGGTGCTGGAGGCCGTCAGCAACGAGCTGTACAACGATCCCGAGTGGAAGCCGTTCTTTCTGGACAAGCCGGAGGTGCAGGGCGTGACGCAACTCGCGCCGGACGGCGTGACCATCCGGGCGCTGTTCAAGGTGCAGCCCAAAAGCCAGTACGCGGTGGGCCGCGAGTTCAACCGCCGCATCAAGATCGCCATGGATCAGGCCCTGATCGAGATTCCGTCGCCGCAACGCGCCCTGAGTTTCGGGGCGGCCCCGCTGGAGATCAAGCTGGTGCGCGGTGACCGTCCGCCAGGGTCTGCTTCCACCGCTCCGGTGTCCCCGGCGGCGCCGGCCACCGAGATGACGGCGCATGATCGTCAGAACGCGCCGGTGAAACCCACCCTGACCCGTGACCCGGAGGCTGGGGAGATTCAGAGCTGAACCGGGCCGCTGAACCGGGCTGAACTTGCACCGGGTACAGACGTGGTGAATCTGACCGGCAACTTTTCCGGGTGTGTCATCGTACTGGTGGTATGAGCAAACCGAACCCCACCGTCCAGGCGACCCAGGCGCAAATCACGGATATGTTTGCCCAGAGCACCACCGTGCTGGCTCAGCCCAACCCCAACACCTTCGAGCGGTTCGAGCGGCGCGGCGGCCTGACGCAGGCGCTGGTGTTCGTGATGGTGGCGGCGGTGGTCTCGGCCCTGATCGGGGCATTCTTTGCGCCCATGCACGACACGAGTTTCTTCGGGACGTTGTTCAGCCGGCTGATCGGCATTCCCGCGCAGTTTCTGATCTTTACGGGGGCCGTGTACCTGATTGGCCGCAACCTCTTCAAAGGAACCGGCACCTTCGATGAAGTGACGTACTCGTTCGCCCTGTTCTACGTGCCCCTCAGCCTCATCGGCAGTGTGCTGGGCATCTTCGGCATTCTGAGCTGGCCGGTGCACCTGCTGGTGTTCCTGGCGATGGTGTACTACGGTTACCTGGCGGTGCAGTCCAGCCTGAACCTGCGCGACACCACCAGCTCCGTGGCGACCCTGATCCTGAGCGGCCTGGCCAGCATGTGGATCGGTCTGCTGTTCCTGTAAAAAAATCCTGCACCACAGGGGAGGCTTTAGTGGCCTCTCTTTTTTGGCTGGCCGATATAAAAAACAGAGAGCCGTGACTGAATGCGCCCCTCACAGCACACCCGGTCACGGCCTATGGCCCTTACGGCTCGCTCAGCATGTCAGGAAAACTCTTTCAAGAGTCTCACACAGCTTACAATCCCCCCGGCAATGCCCCCGCCACGTGAAAAAAAATACACCACTATGTCACCCCTGTGAAAAAACTCAAATTTTGTTCAAGTGGCGAGAAAAACTGCCCCCGCTGCGCCCCTTCAAGCGCAGGTTGGAGGGCAGCTTTCTCAATCGGCGTACGCAACGTGGTGAGGAAACGGTGCGGGCCGAGGAAAGCCAGCAGAAGCAAGCAGCCTTTAACCCCCTCACCGCGGCAACGTTGTTCTCCTTTTCTGTCCCGACGTGAATGCGGGAACAGTCCCCCACGCCGCCCACAACAGCCTTGCTGCCCATTGACAAAGCCGCCTTACACCTCGACGCCGTCCAGGCTGGCAATGCCGGACTTCAGGGCGTACAGGGCCGCCTGGGTGCGGCTGTCCAGGCCCAGTTTGCTGAGCAGGCGGCTGACGTGGGTTTTGACGGTGGCCTCGCTGACACCCTGGTCGGCGGCAATTTCCTTGTTGCTCTGCCCGTGGGCGATCAGCTGCAACACAATCGTTTCCTTGGGGGTCAGGCTCTCGCGCATCTCGCCGCCCCGGAAATCGCGCACCAGGCGGCGGGCGGCTTCGGGGTGCAACCGGACTTCACCGCGCGCAGCGGCGTGAATGGCGTCGGCCAGGGTGTCTGACGACGCGTCCTTGAGCATGTAACTGATCGCCCCGGCCTCAATCGCCCCGTTCACCTTGTGTTCTTCAAGGGTGCTGGTCAGCGCGATGACCTCGGTGTCGGGCAGCATTTTCCGCAACCGGCGGGTGGCGCTAATGCCGTCCATCACCGGCATCATCAGGTCCATCACGATCACGTCCGGCGTGAGGTGTTGCGCCTCCTGAAGGGCTTCTTCGCCGTTGGCGGCCTCGCCCACCACCTCGATGTCCGGGTCGAGGCCCAGAAAGAGTTTCAGGCCCTGGCGCACCACGGCGTGATCGTCGACAAGCAGAACGCGAACAGGTTCAGACATCAGGGAAGCCTCCGGTTAATCATCTTGCAGGTTGAATTCGCCGCTGGCGGTGTCTACGAACACGTCGAGTTGCGGGGAACTGGCGGCGGGCGTGCCGGGCGGCAGCAGCAGGGTTTCGCGGTCCGTAAAGCGCACCCGCACGCGCAGCCCCGGCGGCACGCGCAGGGTCACGTCGCCACTGACCGTGCGAATGTCCAGGTTACCGCGCGTGGCGGGCGGCACGTCGATTTGCACGTCGCCGCTGGCCGTGGTCACGGTGCCCCGGTTGACCTGGCGGGGCAGGGTCAGGGTCACGTTCCCGCTCTGCGTTCCGGCGTTCAGGGCGTCCACGACGGCCCCGCCCAGCTCCAGCTGGAGATCGCCGCTCTGCGAGTTGACGCGCAGGGCTTCGGGGGTGGCCCCCTGGGGCGCGGTGACCTCCACCCGGCCACTGCGGGTCACCAGGGCGTAAGGCCCGCCAGGACGCGACGGGAGGGCCAGATCCAGCCGGCCACTGTCGCTGCGGGCGCTCAGGGCACGCAAACGCAAGCCCGCCAGGTTGATGGTCTGGTTGCCGCCCACGGTGAGGGTATTGAGGCTCAGCGGCAAAGTCGGCGTCAACGAGGCCCGCAGGCTGTGCTGGAACGGTTCGGGGGAGGGCGGCAGCACACGGTCGTTCGCCAGCGCCTGCACATACAGTTTGGCAGTGACGTTCACGTTGCGTCCGGCGCGGCGCACGCTGACGTTGACCGGGTTGCGGGTGCGGTGGCGGGCCTCGCCGCTCAGCAGCAGCGGACTGCGCGGAGGCAGCGGATTGAGCAGCAGGTTGGCGCGGTTGGCTTCAAAGCGCAAGGTGGCGGCCTGGGCGTAATCGAAGGGCAGCGGGCCGTCCAGCGGCACCTCCAGTGGCGTGAGGGTCGTTTCCAGTCCGGGCGTGGGGCTGAAGGTCGCGCCGCGCCAGGCGACCAGCCCACCCAGGACAGCAAGGGCCAGCCCGAGCGCCATGCGCCGCAGCACGGGCCGCAGCGGGCGTGGGGGCGGCAGGGTGGTCACGCCCGGACCTCCTGCGGCGCGGCCCTGGCCACCTGACTGGCCGGCAACGTCAGCGTGAGCGTGGTGCCCTGGCCCTCGGCGCTCTGGACATGCAGGGTTCCGCCCGCCCCGGCGGCGCGTTCGCGCATGCTGCGCTGGCCCAGTGAACCCGGCCGGGGAGCCTGCGGGTCGAAGCCGCGCCCGTCATCCTGCACGGTCAAAACCACCTGAAGACCGTCCTGGCGCACGGCCAGGCACACCTGCGTGGCGCGGGCGTGCTTCACCACGTTGTGCAGGGCTTCTTGCATGACGCGGTAGGCGGCGGCCTGCGCGTCCGGCGTCAGGGGCGGTTCCTCGTTCAATTCAGCCTGCACCTTCAGGCCGTGGCGGGCTTCCAGGGCGCGGGCGTGCTGCGTCAGGGCCGCGATCAGCCCGCCTTCCTCCAGCGCGTCGGGGCGCAGGCTGAACAGCAGGGCCTTCATCTCGCTGACGCCGCCTTCGGCCAGGTTGATGGTGTACTCCAGGCTGGCCCGCGTCCGCTCGGGGTCGCGCTCCAGCGTGGCGCGGGCGGTCTTGGCCCCCAGCGAAATGCCGTACAGCGCCTGCGCCACGCTGTCGTGCAGCTCACGGGCCAGCCGGGCGCGTTCCTGCTCGCCGGCCCGCACGCCCGCCCGTTCGATCAGCTGCGCGGCGTGCAGGGCCGTCCCGGCGTGATCGGCGATGCTCAGCAAAAAGGCCAGTTCGTCCTGTCCGGGGCGCACCCCCGGCGCGTAGCCGGCCCGCAGCGTGCCGCCCTGAAGGCCGGCACTGGCCGGCAGGCTCACCGGCAGGGCGGCCAGCACCCGGTCGTCCGGGGTCACGTGCACGCTGGCCTCACCGGGCGCCGGCAGCGGCTCCAGCGGCCCACTCAGGTCGTCCGGGCCAGCCGTGGCCCGCAGCGTCCCCTCTGGGGTCAGCAGCGCCACCGTGCGGGCGGTGCTGGCCGCGCGGGCCTGCTCGGTCAGGTCAGCCAGGGTGGCTTGCAGGTCATCCCCCAGGGCCACGCTGCCGGCGGCGCGGCGCAGGGCGATCACCTCGCGCCGGGCGGCTTCCACGCCCACCTCCCGCGCCAGCAGGCCCGCCGCCAGGCGCACCCACATGCGGCCCATCAGGTTCAGCACCCCCGCCGTGACCAGCGTGGCCCCCACCCCCATCACGAACAGTCCTGCGATGGAGATTGCCGACAGGTGCCAGGTTCGGTCCCCCCAGGACAGGCGAAACCACTCCGGATACCAGAACCACAGCGGCGACCCCAGCCCCACCACCATGACCTCCAGCAGAACCACCAGTACCGCCCAGCACAGCACCACCAGCGGAAACTGAATGGCGTGAAACAGCAGCGCGCGGTAGGTCGCGCCCTCACTCAGGGTGGCCCGCAGCCAGGGCATGACGCCCTGGTACACCGGCGGCCACGCCGGACGCGCGAAGCGCAGCCCGAGGAGCCGCGCCAGCCAGCGCTGCACCTCCGCAAAGCCCCCCACCAGCCACAGGCACCCCAGCAGCAGCCCCGCGCCCACCAGCACCGGCAAGGTCGTGACGCCCGCCAGCACCCCAGCGAACATCACCCCGTAAATCACGCCGCTGAGCGGCAACGCCAGCACAATGTAAAGCGCCACGCGCACGGTACGCAGGTGCAGCACCTCGGAAAAAGTACCCTCACGCGGCGTCACCTCCTGCTGTTCCCACGGCGTCACGCTGACCATCATGCGCCAGAACTTAAGCCCACACCAGCGCAAACGCGTCCCCCTAAAGGCGGAGAGCACGCGCCGCCGGCTCATTGCTGCATGATTTCTGCACTCGGGGTCACCTTCGTCACCCTAAGGAGAGTACCTGCCTACCTTCGGGGCCAGGGGTCATGTCCATTGGCCCCTCTGCTCTACACTTCCGCTATGAGTGAACGAATACAGGTCGGATCCGCCGACACTTATCCGCCCGGCTGGCAGGGCACCGTGGATATGGGAGGCGTCAGCGTGCTGGTCGTGAATCACCAGGGGCAGTTCTACGCCCTGCGCAACAACTGCACCCACAAGGACTACCCGCTGCTGGGCGGCGACATGCAGGACGGCAAGATCACCTGCGAGAAACACGGCGGCAAATTCGAGCTGGAGACTGGCAAGGCCCGGGCGCTGCCGGCCGTCAAGCCGGTCAAACTCTTCCGTGCAGAAGTCGAGGGCGGCATGCTGTACGTGCAGGAACTGTAAAACCTGGGCACTGTGGTTCAACTTTCTTGCAGACAATCGGAACTGAACCCGTCAGGTGTGTTGGTGCTGAGCCCAGGGCTATGCAGTGGAAGCAGACCACGGAGAAACGTTATTCCCTAGGCTCGCGTCACAGGTTCGTCACACACTATCGGCAACTGTATTTTTTAGGCTTTCTTCATTTCAGGGCGCATGCGGTCTTCCTGGATAGATCGCTATGCTATAGGGGCATCCCCGCCGGATGAGGCCCTTTGTAGATCCGTTTTTTCTCTTCCAGCAGTTCTCCGAATTACGCGCTCTGTGGAACAACGCCCTGGAGCGCGGCATTCTCTGTCCTGCTCGCCTAAATTCACTGGCTCCGCTCAGACAAAATCACTGCGTTCTTTTGTCGAATGCTTTAGTAAGGATCGACATCTTCATGACGAGAAGGCAGAGCGGCAGACTTTACCGATGGAGCAATGTCGCCAGTAAGTGTTATGAGAGTACGGCTTCATGATACTCATGGCATGTCATTACGCCTCAGAACAGGGTTGCTCAGTTTTCTGCTGGCGACCTCACTGATCGGGCCGGCCCCCTTGGCGGCAGCCGCTCCGCCGCCGAGCGCCGAGCAGATCATTCAGGTCACCGGACAGGCCCTTATCACCTCGACGACCGCCAGTGCCCGACAGGCAGCGTTGGACAACGCGATCAGAAGCGCCGTAGAGCAGGTGCTGGGGGCTTACGTGCAGTCCTCGAGCTCGTTGAAAACCACCGACGAGTTCGAGAAATTCCAGCAGCAACTCATGAAGCGTTCTGATGGGTTCGGGCGGGTCGTCCAGGTGCTGGCCGAGAACCAGAACAACAACACATACACCGTCTCGGTACGGGTCGCGGTGGCCCGCCCGACGCTAGAGCACGAACTGAAAGCGTTTCTGGCGCGAAAAGGCGACCCACGCATCATCGTCGCCATTCCCGAACAGATTCTGCGTCGCCCCACCCCGGATCCGGCGGCAGAAACCGAGATTCAGCGCGCCCTGATCACCGCGGGATACCGCGTCGTGGATCTGAAACAGGCCGAGAAGAACAATGTCCGCGATGTTGTCCGGGGCACCGTTTCGGCCCAGGGTCTTCAGGAACTGGCCACGCGCTACCAGGCCGACCTGTTGATCACCGGGGAAGCTTTTGCCGAGGAGTACGGCAACGTCCTGGGACAACGCGCCTACACAGCGCGCCTGGAAATGAAAGTCATCGACCTGGCGACCGCACAGATTATTTTCAGCGACGCCTTTACGGGCACCGGCATGTCGGCCACCGATTCCGTCGCCG
Organism: Deinococcus fonticola; assembly: GCF_004634215.1. Lineage (NCBI taxonomy): Bacteria > Thermotogati > Deinococcota > Deinococci > Deinococcales > Deinococcaceae > Deinococcus > Deinococcus fonticola. Next base: position 49,109 of record NZ_SMMH01000021.1, read on the forward strand.
GAAAAACGGCCTTACAGAATGTCGCCAAGGTCGCCGCACCCAACCTGCCCAAGGCCCTCCTGACCTGGCTCAGCGGCAGTGGGCAGGCGGCTTCCCGCACCTTCAGCGTCCGCCTGAGCGGCGTTCCCAGCTTCAAGGTCTTTAGTGAAACCCTGGCGTCCCTGCGAAATACTCAGGGCGTTCACGCCGCCCTGAGCCGCCAGTACGACGCCGCCGGGACGCTGGTGGAAGTGGAGTTCGACGGTTCGCCGGAAGACCTGGCGGTGGCCCTCGAAGACCTGGGCCTGAAGGTCACCGGCCTCAGCGCGGGCGAAATCTCCGTCTCCTATTAACCGTCTTTCCTCAACAAAGGAGTTCAACATGAAGTATCTCCCCGCTTTCCTTCTCCTCAGTGCAGGTCTCGCGCAGGCGCAGGACAGCACGCCCATCACCCCTCAGCAGTTCGTGAAGTCGGAGGGCATCAAACAGAGTTACACCGTCCAGCAGCAGCAGATCAGCCCGGTGGACTCCTTGAAGATGCTGATGCAGTGCATGGCCCCCGCCACCACTCCTTACGATGCCAACGCCGACGGCCAGAACGATACGCTGCGCGTGTACGGTTTCGGGGTCGTTCCGGCGGCCCTCTACAAAGCCAAAGGGGTGATGGCCCTTTCCCCCGCCGTCCAGAAAGCCGACCTGAAGGCTATGGGCGCGGCCGCCGAGGCGCTGGCAGGCGTGCGCGTCCGAACCGTGAAAGGCGAGGGCAGCGTAGACAGCACCGCCACCACCTTCAAGAACAACGAGCTGAACCTCTCCAACGTGGCGGTCGAAACCGTGTTCAGTGCCACATCCAGCCGTTCGGAGGCCCTGCTGCGGGGCGGCCGCGTCACCGGGCACCGCCTGGTCAGCCTGGGCGAACAGGGCCTGTGCGTCGTTTCCCGTTACGAACTGCCGCTCGATCAGCGGGCGGCGGCAGGGTCGGCCACCCGCTCGCCCGAAATTCCCGGCGTGACCCCCAGCAGTCAGACCCAAGGGTTTCCCCTGCCCGCCCCCGGCCAGACCGGCGATTTCTGAACCGAGCTTCCTGATCCCTTTCCCTGTCCCTGAAGGAGTAACCCATGAAAAACACCGTGACTGTCCTGCTTACCACTGCCCTGCTGATCTGCCCCACTGCTCAGGCCCAGACCGCTGCTCCGGCCACGCCCGCCCCGGTGGCCACCGCGCCCGCCCTGCCAGACGGACAGGTGAATATTGCCGTGGGCAGCATGAAGTGCAAAGCCCAGAAATGCTACTCGGGGCTCGGGGACGGCATTGCCGACGCCCTTACCACCGCCCTGCTGAACACCGGAAAATTTACCGTCTATGAACGCGAGAACACCGGCCAGTTGACGGAAGAGGCCTTTCTGAACGGCGGCACGGATTTCCAGGGCGCCGACGTGCTGATCTTCGGGGCCATCACGCAGTACGAGCCGCAGGCGTCCAGCGGCGGCCTGTCCTTCATGGGCGTCTCAGTCGGCAAGAAAAGCAGCACCATTGCCATGGACTTGCGCATTGTGGACGCCAAAACCCGCCGCATTATCGGAGCGACCCAGGTTCAGGGAAAAGCTGAGGGCGACAACTTCAGCCTCAGCGGCATTCTGCCCATGAATGTCGGCGCTCAGTCCAGCCCGCAACTGGAGGCCGCCATTTCACAGATGCTGAACAGTGCGGCGCAGCAACTCCTGCTGAAGGTGCCCGCCACCTACTACAAAGTGCAGTAAAGAGCCTGCTGGAAGCGTTGGTGTTCAGGTGCAAGCTTCAGCGAGCACGCCACAAATCGCTTCAAATAGAAAAAGGCCACCGGGCATAGGTGGCCTTTTTTGCTGTAGTGCCCTGCGCGTTTTACAGCTTGTTGTCGCGGCGGAGGTTGTCGAGCACGGTGGCGTCGTCGCCGGGGCGGTTGGCGGTCTGCTCGCTGATGTGGGGGGGCGTCATCTTGCTGGGCGGGGTGTAGTTGGGGTTGGGGTCAATGGCACCCTGAATGTGCTGGTCGACCACGCCTACGCTCAGGGGCGCACCGAGGCCGTCCGAGGGAAGCACGCCTGCCACCAGGCCGGTGCCCGCGCCCAGCGCGGCGGTGCTTTCGGCGCCCTCGTATTCGGGGCGTTGCAGGTGGTGCTCCATAGCCTGCGGATCACGCGTTGCCAGGTGATCGAACTGGCCCGTGACTTCCTTGGCGTCCGGCACCGTGACGGGCTGGTACTTGCCCTGATCGGACGCGCCCACGCGGTCGTCGGCGGGCGTGGTGGTATTGATGGTGCTGGGATCCGTGTCCTTCGGGTCGCGGGTCTCGAAGCCGGTGACGGCCCCGGTCTGTCCGATGAGCTTGGTGTCTTCAGGCATGCTTCAGTGTGAACCAGCCTGGCCCCCCCTGTCATACTCGTTTTCTTCAGGTTCGGCGCCGGCGTCTCGCAGGAGGTTCAGGACGCCCTCATGGTTCTCCTGGGCGGCCAGCATCCAGGCGCTGCGGTCATCGGCGGTGCGCCTGTCCGGGGCCGCCCCGTGCGCGAGCAGAAGCGCCACCAGGTCGGTGTTGCCGTTCTGCGCCGCGCCCATCAACGGGGTGAAGCCGTCCTGCTGCACGGCGTTCACGTCCGCGCCCGCCTGCAGGAGCGCCTGCACGGTACCCAGGTGGTTGCCGGCCACAGCCGAGTGGAGCGGCTGCACCTGCATGGCGTTGCGGCTGGCCGCGTGTACGTCCGCGCCGCGCCGCAGCAGTTCCGTAGTCAGTTCCTGATGCCCGAAAAAGGCCGCCAGGCCCAGCGCCGTGAAGCCGTCCGGGCTGAAAGCCTGCAACAGCTGCGGGTCGGCCTCCAGCTCCTCCATGACCTGCGCCGTCTGGCCGGCGGCGGCCGCCTCGAACAGCGTCAGCGGCGCGCCCGCATCGATCAGCAGTTGCACGATGGCGGGCCGCCGGTAATAGGCTGCGAACAGCACCGGCGAAAGGCCCGATGGGCTGCTGGCCGTCAGCAATTCGGGTTCGGCCTCGATCAGCAGGCGAACCCCCTCGATGTTGTGGGCATGAATGGCGGCAAACAGGTCAGTGACGGCGTCGGACATGCCCCAGGGTAGCGCCCCAGGAGAAGGGGAATTGGGGCCGCCCCTGCCCCACTGCGCTCAGCGCGCCTGAATCACCATGCCGATGCCCATGCCGCCGCCGATGCACAGGCTGGCGACGCCAGTTTGCTGGCCGGTGCGGCGCAGCTGGTGGATCAGGGTCACCAGCACTCGGGCGCCGCTCGCCCCGATGGGGTGCCCCAGCGAAATGGCGCCGCCGGTGATGTTGACTTTGGCAGGGTCGGCTTTCAGGTCGTGCACGACGGCGAGGCTCTGGGCCGAGAAGGCTTCGTTCAGCTCGAACAGGTCGACATCTGCGACAGTCATGCCGGCCTTTTCCAGCGCGACGGGAACGGCGCGGGCGGGGCCGATGCCCATGATGCTGGGATCGACGCCGATGTTGGCGTAGGAAACGATTTCGGCGAGGATGGGCAGGCCGTTCGCCTGGGCGTACTCCTCGGTGGCGATGACCAGCATGGCCGCGCCGTCGTTGATACCGCTGGCGTTCCCGGCAGTCACCGTACCCTCCTTCTTGAAGGCGGGTTTCAGTTTTGCCAGCGCCTCGGCGGTGGTGGCGCGGGGGTACTCGTCCCGGTCGAAGGTGACGGGGCCTTTGCGGCTGGGCACCTCCACGCTGACCAGTTCGTCGGCGAAGTGACCGCCTTCCTGCGCGGCGGCGGCGCGATTCTGGCTTTCCAGCGCGAAGGCGTCCTGCATTTCGCGGGTCAGGTTCCACTGCTCGGCGATGTTCTCGGCGGTGATGCCCATGTGGTACTTGCCGAACACGTCGGTCAGGCCGTCGACCAGAATGCTGTCCTGCACCTCGCCGTGCCCCAGGCGGTAGCCTTCACGGGCCTTGGGAAGCAGGTACGGGGCGCGGGACATGCTCTCGGTGCCGCCCGCCAGGTAGAGTTGCCCGTCGCCGGCTTTCAGGCCCTGCATGGCGCTGACCACGGCCTGCAGGCCGCTGCCGCACATGCGGTTCACGGTGATGCCAGGCACGCTGTCCGGCAGGCCCGCGCCGCGCCCGATCTGCCGGGCGACATTCATGCCCTGTCCCGCCTGCAGGACGTTGCCCACGATCACGTCCGCGATGTCCTCGCCCTTCACGCCGTCCAGCACACCCCGGGCCGCCGCGATGCCCAGTTCGGCGGCGGACACGTCCTTGAGGCCGCCCATGAAACTCCCGATGGGCGTGCGTTTGGCCGCCACGATCACCATTTTTGTCATGCCTTCAGTTTACGGGGCGGGCGTTACAGGGGCAGGTCACTTGCGGGGGGACTTGCCAGGAAACCGCAGAGGTGTATATTGATAAACGATAATATCGAGGAACGATAAACACGGCTGCTTTTCCTGCCAGTGAGGCCACATCCTGACCTCCTACAGCACAGTCGTCCCCACCCACCCCTCGCACCTTCACAGGAGTCACGCCATGTCCCCCAGCCTGTCCACTTCCCTCCCACTCCGGCTACTGGAACTCCTGATTGGTCTGTTCATGCTCCTGACCGCCCTGGGCGTGATTTTCACGCTGGTGAGAATCCTAGGCGGATATTCCTTCAGCCTCACGATCAATGACCAGGCCATTAAGAATCCCGCCGGGTGGATGTACGGCCTGTTCGTGCTGCTTTCGCTGGTGGTGGAATGGATGGCGTGGCTGCTGCTGCGCGTCATTCGGCGGGCGCGACAGGGACAGATTTTCTCGCTGGCGAACGTCCATGACCTGCGCCTGCTGGGCTTCGTGGCGCTACTGTGGTGGCCCGCGCCGCTGCTGCTTCAGCCACTCATCACCGGGGAACTCCGCGCTGGCGGCGACATCAACACCAGCAGCCTGCTCAGCTCCCCGCTGACGGCGGCCCTGATTCTTTTCGTGTTCGCTGAGGTGCTGCGCGAAGGCATGCGCCTGCGTGAATCCGAACAGCACCTGCGCGAAGAACAGGAACTGACGATCTGATGCCCATTCGCGTGAACCTCGACCGGATGCTGGAGAAACGGGGCATGACCCTCTCGGAACTGTCCACGCGCGTGGACATTACCCTGGCGAACCTCAGCATCTTGAAAACCGGGAAGGCCCGCGCCATGCGCTTTAGCACGCTGGACGCCATTTGCCGCACCCTGGAATGCCAGCCCGGAGACCTGCTGGAGTGGGTGGACGGCCCACCTGACCCGGACGAGTAAACAATCAGTCCTCGGCAGCGGGCGTGGGCAGTTCCGCGTGCGGTTGCGGGTCGTTCTTCGTACTCAGCACCGTGGCCAGCACCACCAGCGCCCCGCCCATGAAGCCACGCAACCCCACCCGCTCACCAATCAGGAAGAAGCTGAAGAGGCTGGCCGTCACTGGTTCCAGCGCGTAGATCAGGCTGGCTTCGGCGGCGCTCACGTGCCGCTGCCCGATGGTCTGAAGGAGGGTGGTCACGGCGGTGGCGACCACGCCCAGGTACAGCAGTGGAAGCCAGGCGTCCGGGGGCGGCATGAGCTGACCGGGCGTGGCCAGGAAGGCCCACACCCACGCCAGGACAGTAACTCCGGCCAGTTGCGCCAGCGTGAATGGCAGGGGTTGGTGGCGGTGCGCCATGCGCTCCAGCGTGACGATGAAGGCCGCGTAGGTCACTGCGCAGGCGATGGCCCAGGCGTCCCCGACGACGAAGGCCCCGCCTTCCCAGGAAAGCAGACCCAAGCCGGCCACCGCCAGCGGCAACGCCACCCACAGCGTCAGGGGCATGCGGCGGCGCTGCGTGGTGACCAGCCACACCGGCACCAGCACCACGCTGAGGGCCGTGAAGAAAGCGGCGCGGTTGGCGGTGGTCGTTTGCAGGGCGACCGTCTGCGTGCCGTACCCGGCGATCAGCCACGCGCCCAGAATGAAGCCGTCGCGCCACAGCGAAGGCCGGGCCGCAGACGTCAAGCTCTCCCCCACCGCATTTGTTTTCGAGCGTTGCACCAGCAGCATGGGCAGCAGCGCCAGCGTGGCGATCAGAAAGCGCCAGGCGATCAAAACGGACGGGGGCAGTTCGGCCGTCAGCTGCTTGACCACTGCGAAGGTACTGCCCCAGATGGCCGTGACCAGCACCAGCAGCAGCATGCCGCGCACATGAGGACTCATTCTGACCAGTCTACGCAACACAGCCAAACAGAAAGTCGGGGACGTTTATCACGCCCCCGGAGCCAAAGCAAGCAGTCTATTTGATGGCCGCGCGGAAGCAGAGGACGACCTGGGCACCCGGCGCGAGCGTCAACGCACTCGTCTGGAGCAGCGTGGTTGGGCGGCCCACCGCGTCGGTGGTCGCAGTCTCGCTCACCGTCACCCCGGCGACGGCCGCACCTGGGGCGTCCATGACGCCCTGACGGAGGCTCGCACTGCCGGCCACGAGCTGGGTATTGGCCGGCACCATGTCGCTGACGCGGTAGTTGGAGAGGCTGGTGCTGCCCAGATTGGCCACGTTGATGCAGTATTCCAGCACGTCTCCGGGCAGGCCGGTGGCGGCGCTGGCCCAGGCCGGGGTCAGGCTGCCCTGCGGACCGAGGTTACGCACCTGCTTGAACAGCCGGGTATAGAGCGTGTTCACCGGAACCGAGCCGGAGGCGCTGGGGGCGTTGCCGGCCTGCACGCTGGCCGTGTTCACGATGGCGCTCTGGGCCTGACCGGCCGCCGCTTCCAGGCTGCTGGCCGCGGGTACGTCGACATACACCACCACTGCGCTGCTGGCATTCGGAGCCAGCGTCCCCAGGTTCCAGGTCAGCGTCTGGCCGCTGCGGGTGGTGGGCGGCGTATTGCCACTTTCCGTGTCGGCGTAGGGCAGGCTGGCGGGCAGGGTATCGGTGACCTGCACGCCCGTGGCCGTCACGCCGCTGGTGTTCGTCACCGTGATGGTGTAGCGCAGCCTGGTTGTGCCGGAAGCCAGCGGATACCGGATCAGCGCCTGATCGGCCACCTTGGTCACGCTCAGGGCCGCGCTGGGCGTCACGATGGTCACTGCGGCGCTGCTGGTGTTGTCGCTGGTTATGCTTTCGGCGCTGCCCGTTGTGACGCTGACCGTGTTGTTCAGGCTGCCCAGAACGTCGCCGTTGGCCGTGACCGTGAGGCGGTAGCGCACATTCTGGGAGCCGAGCTGGCTGGCGATGGCATTGGTACCTCCCCAGACCTTGCCGTCGTTGTCCAGTCGGCGGATGGCCGGCAGCGTGATAGAGGTGACGCCGGTCGAGGCGTTGACACTGCTGGTCACGCCGGACAGGGCGGCCCAGGTGCTGCCGCCGTCGTAACTGATCTCGGTACTGCCGTAGGTCAACCCCTTGGGCAGCGTGTCGGTGGTCACTACATTGAGGGCTTCGTAGGCTCCCTGGCTGTTGTCGACGGTCAGGAGGTATTTCAGAGAGTCGCCCACGCGGTAGGTCGTGGCCGCGCCTTCCAGCGCCTTGACAATACGGACGTTGGCGTTCGAGTTGTTCGCCATCAGCACCAGGCTGTGGGCAATCAGCAGTTCGCCGGATGCAGAGTCGATGGTGGCCGTGATGGTGCTGGTGCCGGCCGGGATCACGCTGGTGGGGGCCATCAGCGTGGCAATATCCAGCCCACCTGTCGCCGAGGCAGAAGTATTTGTGGAGCCGGTCTGCTGCGTCACTGTACCGTCCTCGGACTGATTAGACACCAGACCCACAAAAAAGTTAGTGCTGGTACGGTCGGTCGAACTCTGCACCGTCGCAGCGGTACTCAGATCCGATTTCAGCGCCAGGCTGTCCCCCGTGGCGTTGTGATCCCCGTCGGCCACCATGACGCTGACCTTCGAGACGCGGTCAAGGCTGCTGGCGTTAGGAACACTGAAGCCGCTGGCCGTGATGCTTTTGCTGGCGATTCCCGCGCTGCCGCCGATATACTCCAGGCCATCGTAAAAGGAGATGAGCCTGGAGCTTAAGCCGGGATGCTCGTAGACCACGTATAGCGCCCAGGCTCCATGCACTGTGGCGCTTCCACACTGAGAACCATTGATCTGGATGCTCAGCCCATCCATCCGCACGGCGCTGTTGGCCGCCGTCACCGTGGGCATGAGGCTGGTCACGTCGGCAAAAGCGCCCATGCTTCCGCCGTTGCTGTTGGTTCCGGTCCACACCCGGCTGGCGGTGACTGTGCTGGCCACCCCACCGACCGTGAGGGTCACCTGGTTGTCGGCACTGGCCACCGTGTCACTGTTCTGCGAGGCGGCCCAGTACAGGTAAGCAGCCTTGATGGTCGAGCCGGCCGGAACCACCTGGGCCGCCGAACGGTTCGAGCCCAGCAGGGTCGCGTTGTTGGCCACGACTTCGTTGTTGCTGTTGCTGGCGCTGCCCGTGGCCGTCGTACTGTTGCCAGTTTTGATGGTGCAGACGCTGCCGCTATTGCCGTTATTGGTTCGGAAGCTGGCTCCCAGCGCCACGTAATCGAGCCGCCCCGACTGCTGAAAGCGGGGAGTAGCGCTGATCGCCGTATTGGTCTGGGCGTAGGCCGATAGGCTCAGAAAGCCCAAGGCAGGCAAGATATTCCGGATAAGCCGCTTCACTTCTTTCCTCCCAGGGTTTCGTCCACCGTCAGGTCCAGTCGCAGGTACAGGCCCCGCTTGGTATAGCTGCCCGCCGAGGGCAGGCCCTCGAATCCTTTGAAGTTGTACCCGGCGGTCAGCCAGGTGCCGGGCAGGGCGCGGACACTGCCTTCCACGCCGTACCCGAGGGCCTGGTAACCGCTGGCGGGCTGGGCGATCATGCCGCCCCACGCGCCAAAACCGAAGCGGTTGGTGATGTAGGCGGTGCCGCCCAGGTGGGCTTGCCAGGTGAAACTGTCTTTGTCTTTCAGGAGGGTGCGGGTTTCCGCGCCGCCACGCACGGCCCAGGTGGGCTGGCGGTACTCGGCGCTGAATCCGGTGCTCAGTTCGGGGGTATTTCCGGCGAGGGTGCCGTTCGTGTAGCGAACGTAACCGAGGCTGGCAAGGGTGCGGGCGCGGTAGGCGTAGCCGAGGCTGAAACGCTGTCCGTCTTTTTCCTGGCCCAGTTCCATGAGGCCGTCGGCGGTCAGGGTGAGGTTGTCGGTGACGCTGCCGGTAATGCCCGCGCGGGCCACCACGCCGAAGCCCAGGTCGGTCTTGTAACTGACGTCACTGCCGATGGTGGCGCTGACGCGGTCGGTTTTGTAGTTCAGGTCTGCGCCCGCGCCGACTTCGGCGGTGCTGGTGGCGATGTTGTACAGGGTGCTGCCGCGTACGCCCAGGCTCAGGCGCGGGCCGAGGGGCAGGGTGGTCTGGACACTGAAGCGGGCGCGGTTGCCCTGGCCGCTGGCGCTGGGCAATTCGTAGGCGGCGGCGTAGTTGACGTTGCCGATCATGGTGTCGAGGGTCAGGGCAGCGGCGTGACCGACGCCCCAGGTGAGCTTGTCGGTGAAGCCCAGGTTGACGTTGCGGGCCACCCGGAAGGTGGTGCTCAGGTCGGTGGTGGCGTTCAGGTTGCCGCTGATGGGCTGGGTGTGGGTGACGTCAATGTCTACGCGGCCCTGGTGGTAACCGGCGCTGCCGACCAGGCCCAGGCCGTACTGGTCACCGAAAGCGTACTTGCCCCCCAGGCCGGCGCGGAAGGGCGCAAACTGGTAATCGGCGCGGGCGGTGATGCTGCCGCCCTGGCTGGCCTGGCTGGTGGGGGTCGTGGCGGGCAGGGTGGCGGACGGGGCAGCGCCGACCGGCGTGGCCGTCTGGGGCGTGCGGTGGTACTCGGCGTCGATCACGGTGCTGACGCGCTCGGTCAGCCGGGTGGTGGCGGTGGCGGTGACGCTCAGGCCGTCGTTGAAGCGGCCCAGGCCCTGGTAGGTGCCATCCTGGTAACGCAGTTTCGCGCCAAAGCTCTGGCGCGCGGTGGGCTTGCTGCTCAGGTCGGCGCTGACCTGCACGCCGCCGGAGTAGGCCAGCAGGGTGCTGGCCTGGGTGGTGCCGTTGTCGTAGGCGGCGCGCGCGCCCAGGGTCAGCGTGTGGTCGATGTTCACGGCGGCCACGCCGGCGGTGTAATGACGCCCGCTGGTGGTCAGCTGCGCTCCGTAGGCGGGCTGGCGGCTGGCGAGGGGGTCTTGCCGGCGGTAACTGGCGCGAAGCTCCTGCTCGTTCAGGTTCAGGTCGACGTGATCGAGGGCGCGGGCCAGCGTGATGACCCCGCTGCGGTAGTCCAGCACGTAATCGGTGTTGCGCAGCAGGGTCTGGCGTTTCAGTTCCTTGCCGGTGCCGCGTTCCAGCGTCACGAGTTCCAGGGTGTCGCTGCCTTCGCTGATGTTCTGATCCGGCAGGTGAACGACGCGCAGGCCACCGAGTGGCAGGGGCAGGTTGCTGACGCGGTCTTCGGGTACCAGGGCCACGAACCCCGAGACCCGGGTGGGGCCTTTGCTGCTGACGGTCAGGGCCGTCAGTTCCTCGCCGAGCGGCAGGACGTCGATGGGCAGCGCGCTGCGGCGGTAATCGGCGCGGAAACTGGGGTGGTCGTAGGTGAAGGCCAGCGGGTCGAGGCCCTGAAGCGGCACGCTTTCGGTGCTGGCGTCACCGTACACCGGCGAGCGCAGCAGGGTGTTCTCGTCGCGGGGCAGGCCGTCCTTGTCGGCGGCGAGATACAGTTTGCCGCCGGCCAGCGGGCCTTCGTAGTAGGCCTGGGCTTTCCAGCTCAGGCTACTTTGCACGCTGAAAGGGCCATCCAGCCCAGCGGTGACGCTGATCAGGCCGACGCCCACGCGGCTCTGGTCGGGCCGCAGGTCGTAGGTATAACTGGTCTGCTGGGCATCGTGCAGCACGCTCAGGCGCAGGGTGGTGGGGGCCGACTGCGGCTGGAGTTCCAGCACCCCCTCACCGTTCAGGAGTTTCAACTGGTGGCCGCTCTCACCGGGATTGCTGTCGGGCGTAAGGGGTTCCAGGTTGGTCGTCAGCGTGAGGCTGGGCTGCTCGGTGACCTGCCCGAAGGCGTCGAAGGTCTGCATTTTCAGGCGGATGGGGCTGCTGCCGTCGGCGCTGAGTTGCAGGGGCGTGACCACGATGCGGGCGGTGGCGCCCACGCGGCTGACCTTGAGTTGCTGGCCCAGGAAGGAGATGGTGTTGGGGCCACTCCGAATGGGCACGCCCACGTAGGTGAGGCGCTGCACCCCGCGTTCACCGTCCTGCACGTTGGTGCCGATCAGGTCGGCGGAGACCGCCTGGCCGTTGACCGTCAGGGGCGGCACGTCGCCCTGGGGGGCTTCGACAGTGATGCTGATGCGGTCGCGGATGCGAACGACGCTGTCCGCCAGCGGCAGTTTAATGGCCCCTTCGTTTTCTTCAGGGGCCGCCTGCTCGGTGGTGAAAGGCGCGGCGGCGGCCAGATCCTGGGCGTTCAGTTGCCCTTGCAGCAGTTCCTGGCGGTGGCCCGGCAATTCGGCCCTCAGGGCCGGTGGCGGGAGGGCTTCCAACGCGTCGACGTGGCTGAGTTCATAGGTCAGCGTGCCGCGCAGGGCCGTGTCAGCGCGCCGGGTGCCGCTGGGCTCAAAGATCCAGTACAGCGTGCCGCTGGGGCCGCGCAGCGGGTCGGGCAGCGGCTGGCCGTTCAGGCGCGTGCTGCCCGGCAGGTAAGCTGCCCCGGCGGGCAGGGCGTGCGCCACCGTGAGGCGCTGGGCCTGGCCGGGCGCGTCGAAGGGCAGGGTCACGGTGCTGCGGCGCGTCACCGGGGTGGAGGTCAGGGCCGGCGTGGAAGTCAGGGCCGCGTCTTGCCCGCCCGTCGGCTGTCCCGTGGTCTGTCCCATCGTCTGTCCCGTCATCTGTGCCTGCGCGGCGCAGCCGGCCAGCAGCAGGCCGGTCAGGGTCATCAGGGTGCGCTTGGAGCCAGGTTTCACGTCTAGTACCTCCGGACAACCGGGTCGGTGGTGGCCGCACTGGCGGGGCCATTCCACTCGAAGCGGTAGGTGAGAATCGTCTCACCAGCCCTGAGGCTAGTGCCGAGGGTATTGCGGCCTTCTTTCAAGGTGGCTCCCCCCGGCAGGGGGTCGTCCAGCACGAAGTCCGGCAGGTCACGCGGCGAATTGATCTTCAGGGTGACCACGTACCCGCCGTCCACCGCGAACACGCTTTTCTCGATGGTCACGTCACCGACGCTCAGGGTGGTGCGGCGCAGCGCCGCGATGTCGCCGCCCAGCGGGGCCAGCGGGAAGTTCACGCTTGTCAGGCCGCGCACCTGCACGGTCTGGGTGCCGCTCAGGCCGCCGTCCTGCGGCACCTGCAAGGGCGGGGAGGGCGTGGTGTTGGGGTCGAGGCGCAGCGCCCAGGTGCCAAAAGGCACGTTGGAAAAGTGGTAGCGCCCGGCCCGGTCGGTCAGGGCCAGCCGCCCGCTCGCCAGGATCACGCGGGCACGCTCGACGGGTGTGTCGAGGCCGGCGTCGTACAGGCCGTTACGGTTGCGATCCACGAACACCGTGCCGATCAGGTCGCCCAGCGGGGCGAATTTCAGCGGGTCAAGGCGAATGGTGCGCTGGGCGTGGTTGCTGGCGATGGCCCGCGCCGCGCCGCCCGCGCCGACACCCACGACCTGCACCTCGTTCAGCAGGCTGGTGGTGGCGTCGGGCGTAACCCGCATGTCGTACTTGATCACGACCTGCCCACCTGCCGGAATGGTGCCGACCTGCCACTGCAGACTGTCCGTTCGGGTGGGGTCTTGCAGGGCCTGGCCGTCCAGCGTACTGCTGCCCGCCAGGTACTGCAGGCCCTGGGCGGGCGTGTCGGTCACGACGGCGCTCTCAATCGCGGTGGTGGCCGAGGTGTTCTTGATGGTCAGGGTGTACGTGACTCTGTCGCCGTACGTCACGGTGTCGCTGGATACGGTTTTTTGCACGTTGAGGGCCGCATTCCACACCGGGGTGCTGACCTCGTTGCTGCTCAGCGGGGTGGTGAACTCGGTGGAGGTCAGGTTGAAGATGTTTTTCAGGGCTTCGCCGTCCACGGCGCGGGCACTGACACGGGTCACGATGGTCAGCGTGCGGGTTTCGCCGGCGGCCAGTGTCCCCAGGTTCCAGGTCACGGTCTGAGCGCCCGCTTCGCCGCGGACTGTTCCGCCATTCGAGGCCCCTGTCACCTCAAGGTGGGCAGCCACCGGATCGCTGATCACCACGCTATTCAGGGGGCGCGGGTAGGGATTGTGCACGCTGAGGGTGTAGGTGATGGTGTCGCCCACCGCCACGGTCGCGCCGCCCGCGATGGCGCGGGGCTGTCCGCTGGCGTCTTTGCCAGTCGCGGCGTAGGTCTTCTTCAGTTCGGGCAGACCGCTTTGAATGTCACTGACGCGGTCTTTGGTGGTGTTGCGGGTGCCGCGTGCGCCGCTGGCAGTGATCAGGGCTTCCAGCGCGCCCGTCTGGGTGGGCGTGTAACACACCCGCACCAGCGCCGTCTGATTCGGGTCGAGCGGCAGGGGTTGCGCCAGCGCCTGGCCGTCCGCGCCGTACAGGTTGACCTTCGCGCCGCCCTGCGGGTACGTGACCGTGATGGTAAAGGTGTCGCGCACGTCCCCGGTGTTCTGAAGGGTGTGGTCGAAGCACACCTGCTGGCCCACCACCGCGAAGGGCCGGGTCTGGGTGTCGGCGGGCGTGCCCTCGGGGGCCTGCGGTTGCCCCAGCGGACCGATCGCCACGCCCGGCTGATAACGCACATCTACCTGCGCGGTGGCCGCGACGCTGCTGCGGCCCGTGTCGGCGGTGGCGACGTTTTCGATGACCTTGCCGTCGGCACTCTCGGCGGCCCGCATGCGGAAGGTCAGGGTAAGGTGCCCAGCCGGCGCCAGGCTGCCGACCCGCACCCGCACACCACGCACCGGCTGGGTTTCGGCGCTGCTCCAGCTGTGGCCGTCGCTGGTGTACTCCAGCGTGCCCACGCTGGCGCGGGCGCTGCCACTCACGTAACTCAGGCCCTGTGCCAGTTGCCCGGCCAGCAGGTCGGTCAGCACCACCTCACGGCTCTCTCCCTGGCCCTCGTTGCTGGTGCTGACTTCCACGGTGGTTTCCGCGCCCGGTTTCAGCAGGGCCGGCGTAAAGGTCTTATGGATTGTCAGCACCGGGGGCGGGCTGAGGCTAACCATACCGGTCGCCGAGGCGCCCGCCCCAGTCCCGCCGCAGGAGGTGACCAGGTTGATCAGCGCGTCCCCCAGGGCCACGGCACTAGTCTGCACCACCACCAGCAGCTGGGCCTCGGCGTCGGGGGCCAGGGTCACGCTGCTGACCGGTCCTTCCCCGACATCCGGAAGGCCATTGCGGTTCAAGTCCTGGTAAAGCTTCAGGGTGGGGCTGGGGGTCATGCCGGTGCTGAACACGTTCAGGGGCAGGGTGGCCGACGCGTTGCCGGCGTTGGTCAAGGTGAAGCGCAGGGTGGTCTGTTCGCCCGGCAGGAGAGCGGCTTCGGGGCTGCCTGACGGAGTGACACTGACGGCGCACACCGCCTGCACGGTGGTGTAGACCGCGTTGCTCTGCACCGACGACACGCCCTTGTCCCGGGGCGTAAACGTGGCGCTGGACTGGTTAACGATCACCGTGCCAGCGGGCGTGCTGGCCGCCAGGGCCGGGAACGCGGCAGCAAGCACGCCGGTCAGCAGAGCAACTTTGCGGGGGTGAAAACGGGTCACGGGCCTTCTCCTTGAATCGCGGCGCAAGCGGCGTGAGGGGTGGGGGAAGCAGGGTCTCGGAAAACAGGCACTCAAATGTGCCGGAACTCAAAAAAGGAAGTCTGGTGTTAGAAGGGGGCGCACCTGCCCCTGTAGGCAAGGTGCGCCCGGAAAAAGCTCAGTTGACCTTGACGGTAAAGACCAGTTCCATGGTCGAGCCGGCGGGCAGCGCGTCAGGAATGTTGTCGCTGTCGGTATCGGCGGCCACGGCGATGCTGGTGCCAGCGGGCGTGCCGACGGTGGGGGCCGTGGTCGACCAGGTGCCGGCACCGACCTTGTAGATCACGCGGCTGACGGCGGCGCCGTTGACAGTGAGCACCGCACCCTGGAAGGTGGTGTTGGTGGGCACACTGTCGTTCAGGGCGAAGTTGGCGACAGGCGCGTTGTAGTTGTTCTTTCCGATGATCTGGTAGACGATGTTCGTGCCGGGCAGGGCGCTGGTGTTGTTGGCGGTGTAGTTCTGCGGATTGTTGATTCCCGCGTAGGGGGTGCTGCCGGCGCTGGTCTTGCCGTCCTGCACAAACTTGGCCATGGCCACGTTGCCCACCGCGCCGACCTTGATCACTTCGTTGAGGTCGGTCATGGTAATGGTGCTGTAGTTGCCGACGGCCTGCTGTTTGATGGTGTAGTTGCCGGCGACGGTGCCGGTGGGCACGGTCACCACGGCGTACACCACGATCTCCTGACCGGCGGGAACCACCGGGGTCACGAACTTGCCCGCACCGTTGGTGGGCAGCGCCACGCCGCTGCTGTCCACGTAGCTGATGGTCGCGCCGGCGGGCAGGCCGGCCACCGTGGCCGACAGGGTGTAGCTGTCGTTGTACTGGCCCATGTTGGCCACGTCCTTCGCGAAGACGGCCACGTTATCGGTGCTCAGGTTCGGGTCGGTGCTGATGGTGGTGTTGCCACTGGGTACCACCTGTTGCACTGTGGAGGGGGTAGGCACAGCGCCCAGGGTGCTGGTGCCGTTGGTGTTACCGAACTGCGCGGCGGCAGGCAGGATGACGTCCGTGGTGGTGGCGTCAGCGTTGATGTCGGCGTCGTTCAGTGAGTCCGCGCCCACCACGATGGTGATGGCGTTGGTCAGCAGGTTGTCGTTGGCGTCGGGGGTGATGACCTGCGTGCGGAACACGGCGCTGCCGCCGGCCGGGACGGTCAGGGTGGGGTAGGTGGCCCCACTGGCGACGGGGATAGCGGCGTTGGTGTTCGGCGCCAGGAAGATGACCTGAATCCCGCTGGGCAGGGTAAAGACGCCGGTACTGGCGTCGAAGGTCGTGCCGGCCAGCAGTTTGCCGTCGGGGCCGGCGGGGTACAGTTGCACCTGGTCGCTGACCGCGCCGGTGTTCTTGACGTCGTTGGTGAAGTTGATGATATCGGCGTTGCCGGGCTGGTCGTTGGTCTGGCCGGCGGTGGGGACGGTGGTGGGGTTGTTGTCCGCGTCCGCCTTGGGGTAGGCAATCTGCTTGTTGCCGGTCAGGTCGGGCACGATGGGCGTGCCGCCGGAGGTGGGGTCGCCGGGGTTGCTGGGCGTGGACAGGTAGCCCTGGGCGGGGTTGGTGGGGTTGGGGGTGTTGGGGGTGTTGGCGGTCACGGTGGGCACCTGCACCGTTCCCAGGGTGGGCGGCGTGACGGCGGTGGTGCCGTCGGGAGCGGTGGGGTTGGGCGTGTTGGGGTCGTTGGGCGTGGCGCTCAGCGAGGGGTTGAAGGTGGTCAGCTTCACGAACTGGAGGTCGGCGCCCTGGGCGGGTGTGCCGTTGACCGTGGTGTTGCCGTTGATGGTGGTCACGGTCTGGTTCTCGTACAGCTTGCTGCCGGTAGGAATACCGTTCTGTCCGGTGGCGGTGCCCGTGCCGCCCACGGCCCCTTCAGGCGAAGCGCCGTAAGTGGTGTTGGCGGGGGCGTTGACGGGCAGGGTGATGACCTGGGTGATCTTGACCATCCCGGCCGCGCCGGCAGGCAGGGTCACGGTGTAGGTGGTGACGCCGCCGGTGGTGCTGGAGGGCAGGGCATTACCGCTGGCGTCCAGGTAGGTGACGGTCGCGCCGCTGGCACTGCCACTGGTGTTGGCGGTGACCTGCACGGTCAGGGGAGTGTTGCCGTTGTTGACCACGTAGTAGTCGGTGCTGTTGCTCTGGCCGGGGGTGGCGTTGGTGACGGTCTTGGTGGTGTTGCCCAGAGTATTGCCGTCGTTGGTGCCGTCGGCGTACACGATGTCGAAGCCGGGCAGGGGCAGCACGACGGTATCGACGGTGTTGGACTGCACCGGAGTGGCCGCCGTATTGGTGGCGGGATCGGTGAAGGTGGCGGTGGCGGTGTTGCTGATGGTCACGCCCGCGCCGGTGCTGGTGGTGTTGGGGGCGGGGGGGGCAGCGGAGGCGGCGCCAGCGGCCAGGGCGGTCATCAGGGCGAGCAGTTTGGGGTTCAGTTTCATGGGCTTGTTCCTCCGGGGAAATCCTTGGGCGATCTTGACCTGCAGCTTTTTTATTGGACTTGGTCTAACAACACCCTGACTTGCGGCTCTCAGGAGTGTTTGCCCTTATCTGGAGCGCAGGGCAAGCGGGCAACACTCTTATGCCCTGTCTGAACGCCGAATCCTGAGGTGAAGGGCGGCTCAGTGCCTTGCAGCGAGGCTCAAGCTAAGGCAATAGCCCTTACATCGGCCTTAAGCCAGAATGCCCCCAACGGGTGGAAAAAGGCGGCCAAGCGCCCACTTTTCACCTGAGACAACTCAGGAATGAAGGAGGTAGATCAGAAAAAGCAGCGTCACGGAAGCGCTTCCGCAGTTCCACCCATTTCTTAC
Source organism: Deinococcus fonticola (assembly GCF_004634215.1). Lineage (NCBI taxonomy): Bacteria > Thermotogati > Deinococcota > Deinococci > Deinococcales > Deinococcaceae > Deinococcus > Deinococcus fonticola. The sequence goes on from NZ_SMMH01000021.1 coordinate 66,639, forward strand.
AGTGATGAGGGCAGCTTTAATCTAACCTCAAACTAAATTCCCCCAAATGGGGGTTAAACGACACCTGTCTGTCCGAATATACGGGCCAGATGAGTCTTACAAATCATCCTGCTCGGAAGCGTCATGCTGTAACGCACGGAGGCCCACATGGCGCGAATCACGCGGTACAGCAAATTCGAGGGCGAACTGGATGGGCTTGATTCCAGCGAACTGATGCAGATGATTCAGGAAGCCCTGCTGGGCCAGGGCATGAACGACCCCTACGACCCCGATCCCGATGCACGGCCCAGCATGGACGACCTGTTCGACGCCATTCTGGAAGCCCTGGCCGAACGGGGCATGATTCCCGAAGAACAGCTCATGGAAGCCATGCAGGCCGAGAACATCCGCGAAACGGCGCTGGGTCAGCAGATCGAGCGCCTGATGGACAAACTGCAGCAGGACGGCTTTATCCGCAAGGAATTCGACGACCAGGACGGCCAGGGTGGGAACGGCAACCCCGGCGAGGCGACCTTTCAACTCACCGACAAGAGCATCGATTTCCTGGGTTACAAGAGCCTGCGCGACCTGATGGGCGGCCTGGGGCGCAGCAGCGCCGGCGCGCACGACACCCGCGAGTACGCCAGCGGCGTGGAGATGACCGGCGAACTCAAGAACTACGAGTTCGGCGACACCCTCAACCTGGACACCACCGCTACGCTGGGGAACGTGATTCACAAGGGTTTCGATCAACTTGAGGAATCCGACCTGGTGATCCGCCAGAGCGAGTACAACTCCTCGGCCGCCACGGTGGTGCTGCTCGACTGTTCACACTCCATGATCCTGTACGGCGAAGACCGCTTCACGCCCGCCAAACAGGTCGCGTTGGCCTTGGCGCACCTGATCCGCACGCAGTACCCCGGCGACACCGTGAAATTCGTGCTGTTCCACGACAGCGCCGAGGAAGTCCCGGTGTCCAAGCTCGCGCAGGCGCAGATCGGGCCGTACCACACCAACACCGCCGGCGGCCTGCGCCTCGCGCAGCAACTGCTGAAGCGCGAGAACAAGGACATGAAGCAGATCGTCATGATCACCGACGGGAAACCCAGCGCCCTGACGCTCCCGGACGGCCGCATTTACAAGAACGCCTACGGCCTTGACCCCTACGTCCTGGGCGCGACCCTGCGCGAGGTTGCCAACTGCCGCCGCAGCGGCATTCAGGTCAACACCTTCATGCTCGCCCGCGACCCGGAACTCGTCGGTTTCGTGCGGCGCGTCAGCGAAATGACCAGAGGCAAAGCCTACTTCACCACCCCGCAGAACATCGGCCAGTACGTCCTGATGGACTTCGTGACCAACAAGACAAAACTGGTGAACTGAAGCGTCCTCAGGCTCAGCACCCGACAGTTTCCAAAAATCCCGTCTGGGATGGAGAAAGGAGGTCAATAAAGGCAAGTAGCTGTACCCCACGCTGTTTTTCAGGCTGGCTCCACGCCCGTACCAATTCTCTCAGACCCAAGGTGAT
>NZ_SMMH01000022.1 GCF_004634215.1 Deinococcus fonticola
GCGCCTTGCCGCTTCCTTTTGACGTGAGGCTCTTCAAGTACTGCTCCTGCTCAGCACTCAGCACGACCGCATACTGAATTGGGCGTCCCATAGGCTAAGTATTATAATTTCTAGAACGCTGTACTAGCGGGCTCAGCAGTAACGGTGCGGTTTCGGAGTTCTGGTGCTGACACGCCCGGTGCGTCCGCCGTTGCAGCGGGAACCGTACTTGACGCGCCACTCGTTCTTGGCCTGCCGGATGCTCCGATAACCCTTATTGAATTTCAGCATTACGGCCAGTGTTCACGGCTTGTGTCGGCTGGGTATCAGGAAAAACCACACCAACATGCAAAGGCCAGAGGCTTAGCAGCACGTCAGCATGATTTGCGCGGCTGACCACAGGAGCTGTGCAGGCGGCGTTTCTCATCCGGTGCTGTCGTTATCCAGGTGACTTTCCCTGGTGCGCTCTCTAGAATGACCGGGCTCACTTCTCAATTCCTGTTCTCGTGGAGGTTCGTATGAAGAAAACCGCCGTGATGCTTTCCCTCGCCCTGACGTTCAGCACCGCCAGTGGGCTGACCAACATCAAGATCGCGTCCATCAGTCCGCTCTCGGGGCCGTCCAGCAACCAGGGCCTGCAACTGAAGAACGGCACCCAGCTGGCCATCAACGACCTGAAAGCCGAATTTGCCAAAGCGGGGCTGTCGGTGAGTCTGGTGGCCTACGACGACCAGGCCGACCCGGCGACTGGCACGGCGGCGGCGCGGCGCGTCGTGGCGGACAAGAGCATCCTGGCCGTGGTGGGCACCCTGAACAGCGGGGTGGCCATTCCTGCCAGCGCCGCCATGGCCCCCAGTCACGTGGCGATGGTCAGCCCCGTGAACACCAACGAAAAGGTCACGGACCGCGGCCTGAAGAACATGAACCGCGTGTGCGCCCGTGACGACGCGCAGGGGCCGGCGGGCGGCGAATTCGTGGTGAACAACCTGAAAGCCAAGAAAGTGTACGTCCTGAACGACAAGACCCCTTACGGCCAGGGCCTGGCCGAGCAGGCCGAGAAAGCCATGAAGGCTGCCGGAGCTACCATCGTACAGAGTGAGGGGGTGACCGCCGAGGAACGCGATTTCACGGCGGTCATCACCAAGATTCAGGCGCTCAAGCCCGACGCCATCTACTTCGGCGGACTGTACGGCCAGGTGGGGCCGTTCCTGAAGCAGGTGCGTGACAAGGGCATCAATACGCCGGTGGTGGGCGGGGACGGCTTCGACAGCGAAGACCTGATCAAACTGGCCGGCAGCGGGGCCAGCAACGTGTATTTCACCACTGTGGCCCCGCCGGTGGAGAGCGTGCCCGCCGCCAAAGCCCTGGCCGCCAACTACCAGAAGACCTTCGGGGCGCCCCTGCAGGGCTACGGCGTGATGTCCTACGACGCCGCGAAAGTGGTACTGCGCGGCATCCTGAACGCCTACAAACTCAACAAGAACAAGGTGCCCACGCGCCCGCAGGTGGAAACCAGCATTCGCAGCGGCACCTACAAGGACTTGATGACGGGCGAAGTGAAGTTCGACAAGAACGGCGACCGCATGACCGCTAAGATGTATGTCATCGCCGTGCAGGGTGGTAAGCGCAGCACCGCCGGTACCCTGAACGTCCTGCGCAAGTAATCCGGATTCCGTCTGTTTCATCCACCATCCGGAAAAACGCCGGATGGTGGATTCCACGCCCGGAACCCGTGTTGCTCCCACTCCCTCCGGTCGGATTTCATCGCCCTGAATGGGCGAATCAATCGGAGTTGGTATAAAGCTTCAGGAACGGAACGGAGGCATCAGGGAGTGGCTTGACCTGATGCCTCCGTTCCGTTTCCGGTCCAGCTCCATTCACTGGAAAAACCCTCCCGCTGGGGAGGGCTGGCGGCGCTGTCAACCGTTACTTTTTCAGGCTGGTCAGCAGGGTGGTGGCTTCCAGTTGGGCCTGGCGGGCCATGTCGGCGCTGTGGCCCAGGGCGCGGGTGGCTTCCTGCGGGCTGTGGAAGCCCATGCTGCTTTCGGCGTCCACGAAATCCCAGCGCAGTTGCGCTTCGCGGTGCAGGTCGTAGGCTTTCTTCAGCTGCTCGGGGGTGGCTCCGGCGTCCTTGGCGGCCTTGATGCTGTCGATGGCATCGGAAAGTGCGGCTTCGGCGCTGGCCTGCATGTCGCGGGTGCGGTTCTGAATGGTGACCACGCGCTCGCGCAGGTCGGCTTCCGGCACCTTGTGGCAGGTCTGGCAGGCGCTGTTCAGGTTTTGCAGAGGACTGCGCACCCAGTGGTCGCTGACTTTCTGCGCGCCTTCGCGTTTGTAGGGCATGTGGCAGTCGGCGCAGGCCACGCCGTTCTTCGCGTGAATGCCGGTGCTGTACGTTTCGTAGTCGGGGTGCTGCATCTTGATCAGGGGGCCGCCCGTGACGGCGTGGTTCCAGTCGGTGTGGCCGTCTTTGCGGTAGTACGCGGCAATCTGGTCGATGGTGATGCCGTCCTCGATGTTCTTGCTTTCGCTCCAGGGGAAGATCAGTTCCTTGCTGTCTTTCTCGAAGTAGTACTCGACGTGGCACTGGGCGCACACGAAAGTCCGCATCTGCTGGTGCGTGGCGTTCTTCACGTCGAAACCGCGTTTCGCCATGGCGTTCACGAAGGCGGGGCGGGTAATCTTCAGGCTCATGTCCTTGTTGTCGTGGCAGTCGCCGCAGGACACGCCCTGGTGCAGTTCGTTCTTGGCCAGGTCGTTGTAGGGCGTCTGGTTCATCTTGGCCCAGCCGATTTCCTTGATCAGGCGGGGCACGTCCGAGGAATGGCAGTTGGCGCAGGTGCCGGGCTGCTTGCGTTCCTTCACGCGCTTGATTTCCTTCTGGTCGATCAGGCTGTAGTAGTGGCCCCGGTCTTCGTTGTACTCCAGTTCGAAGGCGTAACCGGCCCAGAATTTCTTGCGCAGGGGGTTGGCGGCCAGTTTGTCGAAGGGTTCGTTGCCGGCGTAGGGGGTGCGCACCCCGGTTTCCTTCGTTTTCATGAAAGAGGCGTACTGGCTGGGCCAGTTCTTGCCCCACACGGCGGGGTCAGTTTCGGTGTCGGACACCTCCACGAACCGGGTGGGCTGCACGGCGGCCTCGTCACGGCGCTGCTGAATGTTGGCGAGCAGCCACGCCAGGCCAAGGCCGATCAGGGCGAACAGGGCGATCAGAAAGAGCCACGGCAGGGGATTAAAAGAGCGGTGGGGAGTCATGGGTTCTGTGATCCTCCTTCAGACGTGGGGACGGCGGTTACTGACCCTGGTCGCGGTGACCGACGTTACCGTGGCAGGACGTGCAGGTGGGGGCGTTCGGCTGCTGCATTTCCTTGACGCTCAGGTGCGTTTGCGTCAGGAGCGGCCGGTGACAGGCCACGCAGTTGTTCAGGGCGATGCGCTCGTCGGCCGGCGTGATGTGAATGGGTTCGTGGAAATTGCCCAGCGTAAAGGCCTTGCTGTGGTTCCAGCCGTCACGCGCTTTGGTGTACCACTTGCCCACGAAGTCGTGCGGCATGTGGCAGTCCTGACAGGTGGCGACGTTCTTGTGGGTGCTGTGCTGCCAGGCCTGAAACTGTGGGCGCATGATGTGGCAGTTCACGCACGCGGCAGGGTCGTGCGACAGGTAAGACCAGCCCTGCGCGTGGTTGAAGGTAAATAAGCCGAGTCCAGCGACCAGGGCAGCCAGCGCGACAGCGACGAGAACAAACGGATTGGCGTTCACATGGATTCTCCCTGAAGCAAGCGAAAAGAACGGACTGACACCCAGTCAGGCGAAACGTAATGTGCCGTCATTACAGTGGGATTACCACCCGGTCAGACCGGGTGCAAAAATAGAAAAATACGCCCCGCAGGGCGTCCTTCATGGGAAATATGGGGTTACCAGCCCTGCATGAACTTCACCAGCGCGTCCAGTTGAGCGCCTTGCAGTTGCGGGAAGCCCGGCATGGCCGTCCCACCATTCAGGATGACGCCGCGCAAGGCCTGCTCGTTTTGCAGCGCTGCCGACCCCACCAGTTTCCGGCCCTTGCCGCCCTCACCCTGAGCGCCGTGGCACGCCGCGCAATTCTGCGCGTACACCAGCTTGCCGTCCACCGTGTCGCCCGTCTTCGCCTGGAATTCCACGATCAGGTCATCGGCCTCGCGCCCGTCGGGGGCCAGCGCCTGGTACTTGTGCAGGGCCGCCAGCCCCTCCCTGTACTGCCCGAATAGACCCAGCGCGTACCCGTACAACAACTGTCCCTCGGGGTCTTTCGGGTCGGCCTCCACGCTGCGCCCAATGAAGCCCAGGCCGTCTTTCGCCATTTCCTGCGTCTGAAGCAGGTAAAACCCGGTGCGGCGCAAAGCCTTGGCGTTGGTGCGTTCCTTCATCAGCACCGTCGTGTACGACTTCGCGGCCAACTGGTAATTCTGCGCGTCCCACGCGGCGTCCCCCAGTGCCATGCTGTCCGCCACCGAACCGGATTTCTCCGCTTTCGCCTGAAGCGCCGGGATTTTTACGGCATTCTGAATCTGCGACGCCTGCCCCGGCGGCATCCCCGCGTAACGCCACTTCGGAAACAAAGTGAACGCCCCCAGGATCGTCAACGCCCCCACCAGCACCAGCGTCACCAGCGCCAGCGGCAGCACCGGACGGCCCTCACCGCTTTCGTCACGCACGGGCGCGGGCGGCAGCACATCCAACTCCTGAAGCACCTGAGTCAAACGCACCTTCTCCCGCGTCAGAACCGCACTTTCAGCCCCGGAAGTCTGCAACTCCTGAACGTTCAGCAGCAGTTGCTCCTTCTCCTCCTCCAGTTCCAGCCGCCGCGTATCCTCCCGCGTCACCCGCGCTGCCCCCAGCATGGGCCACAGCAGCAGCACGAACAGCAGCGTGCCCGCCATCAGAATGAAGTAAATCATGCGCGGCCCTCCGTGCGTGGGACGCGGTGCGCGGTGCGCGGTGAGTGGTCAGTGGGAAGTGGGGAGTGGAAAAAGCGTGACTGGGATACCGTTTTCCTTAGACTCTTAGACCCTTCGACCCTTAGACCTTTTTCTGCTCTTTTCATTCTCTGTCCGCCATGAGGTCTTGAATTCGTTTTTCTTCTTCGGGTGTAAGGGTTCGTTCCACCGGGCGGCTGGCTTTTTTCGTGTAGTTCCACCACAGCAGGCCGCCGAGCACGAAAAAAGCGACAGGCAACGTCCAGAGCAGGGAATTCACCCCTGTTTTTGGGGGTTCCAGCAGAATCCGGTCGCCGTAACTGGCGGCAAAGGTATTCAGAATTTCCTGCTCGGGCCGCCCGGCTTTTACCATGGCCCGCACCTCGTTCATCATCTGGCGCGAGATGTCGGTCTGCGACTGCGCGATGCTCTCGCCGCTGCAAATGGGGCAGTGGATTTTCATGCCGATGCGCTCTACCTGCCTCTCCTGCTCGACGCTGAGGGGCACGGTTACCGGCACCTGCGTGACATCCTGCGCCCCCGCCGGGGCCAGCAGCGGCGCCAGCGTCAGGCTCAGGACGGTCAGTGCGGTCGGCAGTACGGTTGTCAGGGCGCTTCGGGGGAAGGCCGGGGTCACAGCTTTCCCCCGGCCTGGCGCAGGGCCGCCCTGAACTCGTTCTCGTCGGTGACGGGGCCGAGTTTGTGGTACACGATTTTTCCCTGTGGGTCGACGATGTACGTCACCGGCACCTGCCCGATGCCGTACTTCATGGCGACTTTCGAGCCGGGGTCGAGCAGCGTGGGGTACTTCAGGCCATACTCGGCGGCGAATTTCTCGGCGGGGGCAGTCTGATCGTTGTACAGCACGCCCAGAAAGGTCACGTTGCTGGGTGCGTTCGACACCCTGGCAAAGAGGGGCGACTCCTGACGGCACGGACCGCACCACGAGGCCCAGAAGTTCACGACCACAGGCCCCTCGTTTTTGGCGGTGTTCAGGTCGTGCGTGGTGCCTTTCGTGTCTGCCAGGGCAAACGCGGGCGCGGGTTTACCGAGCAGGGCGTTAGGCGCGTCACGGTTCGGGTCGCTGTTCAGCAGCCCGTAAGCCAGGAACCCGACGAGGCCCAGCAGGATGGCGGGCGTAATGAAACGGTTCATGCCGTGAGTCCTTCACGTGGAGCGGGGGCGGGCGTGACGCGGGGAACCAGTTCGCGCACGGGAGCGCCCAGGCTCAGGCCCGTGCCGAGCATCAGCAGCAGGGTGCCCCACCACAACCACGACACCATCGGCGAGTCGATAACCGCCACGGTCGCCCACTTCTGGTCATGCTCGGCCTTCAGGAGCGTTACGTAAGTGTCGCCCATCAGGTGGTACTTCACGGCGGGCATGGCGACGGGCTGCTGCGGCTGGTTGATGTACGTGTTCATCTTGGGCGTCAGCGTTTCCTTGTTCACCTGCACGGTGGCGACGCTGCTGAAGCGCTCGGGGCGTTCCTCGGTGTTCATGGCGGTCAGGGTCACGGTCTTGCCCAGCACGGTCTGCGGTTTGTTCAGTTGCAGCGTGACTTCCTGCCGGGCCTTGTAGGTGCTGCTAAAGCCGATGCCCAGCGCGATCATGACGATGCCCAGGTGCGCCAGGTACGCGCCGTAACGCCGGGGGTGTTCGCGCACCAGGCGGGGAACGCTGCCCAGGCCGCCACGGGCACGGGCACTGTCCCACACCAGTTGGCCCAGCCCCACCAAGTTGTAAAGGCACAGGCCCACGCACAGCGCCAGCCCGATGTTCCGCACCCCCAGCGCGAAGGCAGCCACGGTTCCCACGATGCCCGCGATGGCGGGCGCACGCACCGACTGCCACAGCGAACCGTTCAGACGCCGCCACGGCAGCATGGGGCCAATCCCCATGAACAGCAGCAGCAGCAGGCCAATCGGAATAGCGAAACGGTCATAGAAGGTCGGCCCGACGATGGTACGGAACCCGCGCGTGGCCTCCATCACGATGGGGAAGAGGGTCGCCAGCACCACCAGCGCCGCGAACACCACGAACAGCACGTTCCCGGCCAGCACCGCCCCTTCGCGCGAAACAGGGTGGTCGAGGCTGTGCGGGTCACGAATCTGCGGCAGCCGCCAGGTCGCCAGGCCAGCCCCGATGACGACCAGCGTCGTGAAGAAGGCCAGGAACAGCGGCCCGATTGGCCCGGTGCCGAAAGCGTGAACGCTCTCCACCACGCCACTGCGCGTCAGGAAGGTGCCCAGCACCGTGGCCGCGTAGGCGAACACGATCAGGTAAACGTTCCAGACCTTCAGCATGCGGCGGCGCTCCTGAATCTGCACACTGTGAATGAAGGCGGTCGCCAGCAACCACGGAATAAACGAGGCATTCTCCACCGGATCCCAGGCCCAGTACCCACCCCAGCCCAGGATCTCGTAACTCCACCAGCCGCCTGCCAGGATCGCCATGGTCAGGAAGCCCCAGGCGACCATCGTCCAGCGGCGCGTCTGAATCAGCCAGGACTCGCCCAGGCGACCCGTGACCAGGGCAGCAATAGCGTAAGCGAAGGGCACGCTGAGGCCCACGAAGCCCAGGTACATCAGCACCGGGTGAACCGCCATCATCCAGTGGTTTTGCAGCAGCGGATTAGGCCCCATGCCCTGCTGCGGCACGTCCACCACCGGCGTGAAGGGACTGGCGATGGTCAGGTTGAGGCCCACGAAGAACAGCACCGACAGCGCCTGCACGCTCATGACCCAGGGGCGCAGCACGTCCCGCCGGGCGGTCAGGGACACCAGGAAGGCGTACAGCGACAGAATCCACGCCCACAGCAGAATGCTGCCATCCAGCGCCGCCCACAGGGTCACGACCTTCACCCACGTCGGGGACACGCTCATGGAGTGCTCGGCCACGTACCGCACCGTGAAATCATCCTTTAAGATCGCGTACTCCAGCGTGCCGATGGCCAGCGTCACGAAAAAGAAATTGCCCCACAGCGCCAGGCGCGTGCTCTGCTCCAGGCGTGAGTCGCCGCGCCGCCCGGCCAGTACCCCGCTGATCAGGGCATAGAGCGTGAACGCGAAAGCAAACAGCAGCGCCAGTGTCCCCGCCGCCCCCAGCGGACTGAACGCCAGTCCAAGAAACTCAGTCATGCCTACAGGGTAGCCCGCCGCCCCCTGCAAAAAGAGGGGCGAGAGTCACGGAAGCAGCCGGGTCAAGCAAGGGGTCAAGCAGGAAAGCGCCCCTGGCCGCCTGCTGGGCTGCTCATTTCGCCGGAAAGAGGGCCAACCGCTCAGTCTGCCTATAAGCAGGTAAGCAGGTACCTGCAAAGAAGGCTGACGGCAACTGGAGGTCGCTGTGTTTCCTCCGCTGACCGAACAGGTGAGGTTTATGTGAACCGCAGCATTTCCTCACGCCGCCCCCTTACGCTGACACTGAAACACCCTCTGGGAGGCTGAAAACATGAAGCAAGGACTAACCCTCACTGCCCTCGCCCTGACCGCCACGCTCGCCAGTTGCACCATGATGACCGGCCCCCGAGCCACGGCGAACCTGCTCGACCCCAACGACAAGGCGGTGGGCAGCGTCACCTTCACCCGCGAAGGCGGCGGCACCCGCGTGAAGGTCAGCGTCAGCGGCCTGGCCCCCGGACAGCACGGCATGCACATTCATATGAATGCCAGTTGCAGCAACAGCACCGACGCCAGCGGCAACACCGTTATTTTTGGCGGTGCGGGCGGCCATTTCGACCCCAGCAACGCCATGAAGCACGCCAGTCCCGAAACGCCCAACACGGCGGGGCACGGCGGGGACATCCCCATGATCACGGTCAACAGCGACGGTGTGGGCAGCGCCGATTTCCTGACCACCAAAGTCAGCCTCAGCGGCCCGGACAGCGTAATGGGCCGCAGCATCGTCATTCACGCAGCCGCCGACGATTACAAGACCGATCCGGCCGGCAACAGCGGCGCCCGCCTCGTTTGCGGCGTCATCAACCAGGGCTGAATAGGGCCGGGTCAACGCCCGGAGAAGTCCAGCCCGTATTCCTCATTCAGTCGCGCCAGCAAGTCCGGCGCGGCTTTCTCTTGCAGCAACTGGCGTAGCCGGACGAAGTAATGCGCCAGGCCACCGGGATTCAGCATCAGCACCGCCTCGGCGTCGTGTGGGCCGGGGTTCCAGAAACGGTGCAGCACGTGGGCCGGCAGAGAAACCACCTCGCCAGCCTGCGCCACCTGTTCTATGCCGTCCAGCAGAAAGTGAAGCGGCCCGCTCAGGACATAGAACGTCTCACGTTCCCGCGTGTGACGGTGCAGACCGCTGTTCGCCCCGGCTTTCAGATGCATGTGCATCACGCTCAGGTCATCCGTGACCAGTCGCGGCGTCAGGACGATGCTCCCCAGATCAATCACGTCGAGCCCGGTCATGAAGGGATGGCACGCAGGTGCGCGATCAGGCGTCGCAGATACCCGTGCAACTCGGCCTGCTCACTCAGTTGCACGTCCGCGTGCGGCGTCAGGTGCGGGTGAGTGCCGATCTGTACCGCAAACCCGGCGGCCTCCAGCAGATCAGCGTCGTTGTCGCTGTCCCGACGGAGAATGGAGCGCTCTGGGGTGCCCCTCCACAGCGCGCGTCATTCGAAGAACTGCTCTAATGGTTTATGGGACAGCACTTTCCTTTTATGGTGGTGGGCGCGGGCGGAGCGGGCGCGGCAGCGGCGTATCACCTGGCGCGGCGCGGCCTAAAGCCCCTCCTGATCGAGCAGTTCCGCGTCGGGCATGACCGGGGCAGCAGTTTCGGGCACTCGCGCATTTTCCGGCTGGCTTACGACGAGCCGGAGTACGCCAGCCTGGCACAGGAAGCCCTGCCGGCCTGGCGGGCGCTGGAGCAGGAGGTGAACATGCCGCTCTACACCCGCACGGGTGGCCTCGACCTGGGGCCGTCCGGCACGCCCACCCTGACGCAGACCCTGGCGGCACTGGAGCGCATCGGCGCCGTGGCCGAATCCCTGACCCGAGCTGAGTTGCGGCGGCGCTTTCCGCAGTGGCACGTGCCGGACGACTGGGCCGCGGTGTACGCGCCCGAGGCGGGCATCGTGAACCCGACGCAGACGGTGGAACTGCTGTGCGCCCTGACGAACGCGCACGGCGGGCAGGTGCTGGAGAACACCCGTGTGGACGGCATCGATCTTGGCAAGCAGCTCGGCGTTCACACCGATGCCGGTTCATTCACGTGTGACCGGCTGGTGGTCACGGCCGGCGCGTGGACGGCAAAACTCTTTCCGGAATTGCAGGAGTGGCTGACCCCCACCCTGGCGGCCACCACGTTTTACCGCCCGCTGGAACCGCAGGCGTTCACGCCGCAGGAATTTCCCATTTTCATCACGCACGACGAGTTCCAGGCGTACGGCTTTCCGTCTTTCGGCTTGCCGGGCGTGAAGATTGGTGTGGATGTCTCGCGGCCCGTGGTGGACGCCGACCTGCGCCCCTTCGACGTGCCAGGCGACGCGGCGCAGGCCAGCGACGAGTTCATGCGGCGTTATCTGCCGGACGCGGCGGGGTCAGTGATGCACCGCCAGACCTGCCTGATTACGCGTGCGCCCACCACGGATTTTTTGATGGCGGCGCATCCGCAGTGTGAGCAGATCATCGTGGCCTCGCCCTGTTCAGGTCACGGGTTCAAGTTCGTGCCGCTGCTGGGCGAAATCCTGGCGGCCAAAGCGCTGGGAGAGGCGCACCGCTGGGATCTGCCCCGGTTCGGTTTTCCGGCACGCTTCTCCTGAGAAGGAGAGCGGTGAGTGTGGTATACAGTGCTTCAATCCACAATTTAGCCCGCCTCCCCAAGCCTGCTTGCCCGAAGGAGACCGTATGCGCCGTATCTTGCCCCTGCTGGCCCTGACCCTGTTTGCCGGAAGTGCCGCTCACGCTCAAGCCCAGGCTGCGCCGCCCACCCTGACCCGGGGTGTGCTGAAAATTGCCATCGAGGGCACCTACGCCCCCTTCACCTACAAGGACGATAAGGGCAACCTGACCGGCTACGACGTGGATTTCGCCCGCCTGCTCGCCGCCCGGCTGGGCCTGAAGCCCGAGTTCGTGCTGACCGAGTGGGGCGGCATCCTGGCCGGATTGCAGGCGAACAAGTACGATGTGATCGTCAACCAGGTGGGCATCACCGCCGAGCGCCAGAAGACCATCGCCTTCAGCGAACCGTACACCTACAGCCGCCCGCAGATTGCCGTCCACAGCGTCAAAGGCGCGGACTACAAGGCGCTGGCCGACCTGAAAGGCAAGCGCGTGGGGGTGGGCCTGGGCACCACCTTCGAGAAAGACCTGATCGCGGCGGGCGGCATCAACATCGTGACCTATCCCGGCACGCCCGAGTACCTGGCTGACCTGGCGGCCGGCCGGCTGGACGCCATTTACAACGACAAGCTGCTGATCGGTTACCTGGCCAAATCGCAGGGGCTGCCCATCAAGGGCGTCGGTTCGGCGGGTTCGGTCGATCAGATGGGCGTCGCCATGAAAAAGACGAACATCGTCCTGAAAGTCGCCATCGACCGCGCCACCCGGCAGATGAAGGCCGACGGCACGCTGGCGAAACTGGGCGAGAAGTGGTTCGGGCAGGACGTCAGCAAACCCTGATCGGCGGGCCATGAGCTGTGGGCCATAAGGAATAATGGCCCGTAGCTCGTGCAGAAGGCGGCGCGTGGATGGACAGTGAAGACGCGCCTGTCTTTTGCGCGGCATACTCTGGGGCACGAGAGGCCGGGTAACGCATGGATCTAGAGCAATGGAAACTCATTCTGAGCAGTGCCGCGGCGTCCTTCCCGGTGCTGATCAAGGCCGCGCCCATCACCATCGGGTTTGCGCTGGCGGCCATGCTGCTGGGTTTGCCGCTGGCGCTACTGGTGGCCCTGACGCGCCTGTACGGCCCCGCGCCCCTGCGTTCGCTGGCGGCGCTGTACGTTTCGTTTATTCGTGGGACGCCGCTGCTGGTGCAGATTTTCATGATCTACTACGGGCTGCCCAGCCTGGGCGTGACCCTGAATCCCATCACCGGCGGCATTCTGGCCCTGACGCTGAATGCCGGGGCGTACCTCTCGGAAACCATTCGCGCGGCCATCGAGAGTATTCACAAGGGCCAGCATGAAGCCGCCTACAGCCTGGGCCTCAACCGCCGCCAGGTCATGCAACTGATCGTGCTGCCGCAGGCCGCCCGCGTGGCGCTGCCCAGCATGGGCAACAGCCTGATCGGGCTGGTGAAGGACACGTCGCTGGTGTCGGTGATTACCGTGGTGGAACTGCTACGCAGCGCCCAGCTGGTCATTGCCCGCACCTTCGAGCCGTTTGGCCCCTACCTGATGGCCGCGCTGATCTACTGGTTCATCAGCAGCCTGCTGGAACTCGTGCAGCGCAGCATGGAAAGGAGACTGGCGCGGGGCGTGGCGCGCTAAAGAAACGCATCTTTTGTGAACAAAGAGGGGGTGGGGCTGTTTCTGCGGATCAGCCAGCCGCTCTCTTTGTCTTGTTTAGTCCACTCTCACACTATTATTGATCTTTTTTGTAAACTTGTGGATGTTGCTTTGACCGGGCACTGAAGTCCAGCCCTACCATTGACCTTTCAAGGAGCCTCAACATGAAAAAAACCCTGACCCTGCTGGCCCTGCTGGCCGGCACCACCGCTTTTGCCGCCAGCGCCCCCAGTACCCTGACCAAAGGCGTGCTGAAAATCGGTATGGAGGGCACCTACCCGCCCTTTACCTACAAGGACGACAAGGGCAACCTCACCGGCTTCGACGTGGACATCGCCAAAGCGGTGGCCGCCAAGCTGAATCTGAAACCCGAATTCGTGCTGACCGAGTGGAGCGGCATCCTGGCCGGATTGCAGGCGAACAAGTACGACGTGATCGTCAACCAGGTCGCCATCACCGCCGAACGCGAGAAAAGCCTGGCCTTCAGCCAACCCTACGTGTACAGCACGCCGCAGATCATCGTGAAGAAGGGCAGCACCTTCAACCCGAAAAGCCTCGCCGACCTGAAAGGCAAACGCGTGGGCAGCAGCCTCGGCAGCAACTACGAGCAGCAGCTCAAGGCCGCGGGCGGCATCAATATCGTCACCTATCCCGGAGCGGCCGAGGTTCTGGCCGACCTGGCCGCTGGGCGCATCGATGCCGGATACAACGACAAACTGCTGGTCAATTACCTGATCAAGTCCCAGAACCTGCCCATCAAGGGCGCGGGCTTCGGCAAGGCCGACAGCATGGGCATCGCGCTGAAGAAGAACAACCCCAGCCTGAAAGCGGCCATCGACCGCGCACTGCTGCAAATCAAGGCCGACGGCACCTACGCCAAGATCAGCGGCAAGTGGTTCGGACTGGACGTCAGCAAACCCTGAAAAATATCATCACCTGAAGGCGGGGCACGACATCGGACGTGCCCTGCTTTCTTTTTGCCCTGATCCCACAACCGCGTCACGGCTCGGCCCCGCTGCGTTGCGGAAGGGGTCGGTAGGACGCGTCCAGTGGTGCACAACCTCTGCAACAGGTCTCTTTCTGTCACCCGACGGCCGACCGATAGCACAAGGCGGGCGTCAGCAAGGCCGCAAATGTCAGGGAAATGCCAAGACTGCGCCGACCTGTCCAGTCTTGGGAGACGGGCTTGTGATGCCTCCACCTTTTTTCTGATACATATTCAGAAGTCCAAAAACTTGTTTTTCTGCCACTGGAGGCGCCACATGCGTACACGTAATGTTGTTCCCGCCGTCTTGTCCCTGTTGTTGCTGGCCGCCTGCCAGCAGACTCCCCTGCCCACCGCGAGTGGCCCTGTTCGTGGCCAGAAGACCTCGTCCCCGGGTGACATGACGGCGCAGGTCATCAACGGCACGGCCAGTGCCAGCGGCGCCCGCCCGTATCAGGTCGCGCTCCAGTACACCAGCAACAACCAGCAGTTCTGCGGCGGCACCGTCATCGCCCCCGACTGGATTCTCACCGCCTCGCACTGCGTCAAGGGCGGTCTGCCCAGCCAGCTGTACGTCCGTGCCGGCAGCCTGTACGCCACCAGCGGCGGCGTCACCCGCACCGTCACCAGCATTCGCATGCACCCCAGCTACGTGGACGTCACCACCGGCTACGACGTCGCCGTGCTGAAACTCTCCTCCCCGCTGACCTACAGCAGCACCATCCAGCCCGCCGCCCTGCCCACGCCCACCTTTGCCAGCAGCGCCGCCGCCGTGGGCACCACACAGACCATCAGCGGCTGGGGCATGACTGTCGGCGGGAACACCAGCAGCAACAGCAGTTACCTGCGTGAGGCGAACCTGCCCGTGATCAGCAACGCCGACTGCGGCGCCCAGCTCGGCGCCACCATCACCAGCGGCATGATCTGCGGCAACAAGAACAGCCAGGGCCAGACCGGCTGCCACGGCGACAGCGGCGGCCCCTTCGCCAGCAAGCAGGGCGACCGCTTCTTCATCTTCGGGGTGGTCAGCTGGGGGATTGCCAACGTGTGTACCAAAGCCACGGCTTTTGCCCGCGTCGGCGAGTACCAGCCCTGGATCACCAGTGTGACGGGCGTTCAGGCCCAGAGCGGCGGCACGACCGGCCCGGTTCCCGGCAAGACCACCACGTACACGGGCAGTGTGGGCAGCGGCACCAGCAGCTACAAGCCCGGCAGCACTGGCTTCACCTACGCCGGCGGCGCCCTGAAGGCCACCCTCAGCGGCCCCAGCGGCACCGACTTCGACCTGTACCTCCAGAAGCGCAGCAGCACCGGCACCTGGACCGACGTGGCCTCCAGCGAGACCGGCACCAGCACCGAAAGCATCAACTACGCGGCTGGCAGCGGCACCTACCGCTGGGAAGTCTACGCCTACTCCGGCAGCGGTTCTTACACCCTCACCGAAACCAAGTAAGCCTCTGCCCGAACCAACTCAGCAAAGGCGGCCTGTGGTCACCCACGGCACGACAACGAGACACGAGGATGAAGAAGCTCCGTATGGCGGGGCTTTTTCATTAGGGTATGTGGTGAACGTCTCCAAGAAATATGGACAGCGCAGCTTTCTGTGCTGTGGGGAAGAGGGGGTGGGAATGGGCAGGAAGTTGTCTACCAGAAGGCGTGATTTTGCCCCCCCCGAGTTTTCTCGGAGGGGAGCACTTTGCCGTTGCTGTGCAGGTGCAACCCCTCACGAGAACGAAAGAAGTGAAAGTGAATCCGGCAGGATGACAGGGTGATTCGACCCGCCACGCCTGCCGATGCCGACATGATTGCCCTTCACCGTTACCCGGACGAGCCGGATGTCGCAGAACGTCCCCTTTATGCGGCGTGGGTCGAGGAGGCCATTGGGCGCGGCATTTACGTGGGGTTCCTGCTTGAGTCCGCAGGCGCAGTGATCGCGGGCGCGGGGCTGACCCTGCTGGAGTGGGGGCCGACACGCGCAGACCCGCAGCCTGACCGGGCGCGGCTGGTCAACGTATGGACGCACCCCGCTTGGCGGCGGCAGGGCAACGCCCGCGCTCTGGTACAAGCGTGCATGGACGCCGCCCAGGAACGTGGTGTCACGCGCCTGAGCCTGGGCACCACCGACCCGGGCCGCCCGCTGTACGAAGGCCTGGGTTTCCGTGCCAGCCCCACGGAAATGACCGTGAACCTCGTGGCCCCATCCCCAGGTTCACGAAGGGACTGTAAAGCCTGCACGGACGTGCCTTTCATGCCTGAGCCCCTACCCTGAGGGCAT
Source organism: Deinococcus fonticola (assembly GCF_004634215.1). Classification (NCBI taxonomy): domain Bacteria; kingdom Thermotogati; phylum Deinococcota; class Deinococci; order Deinococcales; family Deinococcaceae; genus Deinococcus; species Deinococcus fonticola. The sequence goes on from NZ_SMMH01000022.1 coordinate 15,649, forward strand.
GACTCCCGTCCTTTCCCTGCTGGCCACCCTGAGCGTCCTGCCCAGTTCGGACGTCTCTGCGCTGGAACTGTCTGTCCCGGACGTGACCTCCCCAGCCGTAGCCGTGTCCAGCCTCGACCTGGCCCAGGCCCGCAGCACCGTGACCTTGACCTGCAAGGGCACCCTGACCAGCCGCAACATCGCCGCGAACATCCTGGTTCCGGCGGGGGCCACCTGCCTGCTGAACGACGTGATGATTACCGGAAACGTGCAGGTGCAGAGCGGCGCCAGCCTCACCGTGCGGAACGCCAACGTGCAGGGATTCGTGTCGGGCCGCGCCGGCTTCCGTCATCTGGACGTGCAGGGCAGCATCGTTCAGGGAGAAGTGCGGGCCGAGGAGGGGGGCAGTTTCAACCTGAACGACAGCCAGGTCACGGGCCACGTGCGCGTCAGCCGCAACACCGGGCCGGTTCGTATCGCGCACGCCACCCTGAACCGCGACCTGGAATGCTGGAGTAACCGCGCTGCGCCCACCGGCACGTGGCTGAGGGTAGACGGGCGGCAACTGGGTCAGTGCAGCCGGCTTTAGGAAAGAGACGGCTGGCCTGTTGTTGACTGACAAAAAGGAGCTGAATGAGATTTCTTCGATTCGTTTCCGTCATTCTCTCTGCCGTGACCTGATCCTGGTGTGTCAGGCAGTGCAGGTTTTGACGTTGGCCTGACATTGTGCTGAAACTCCGGTGACGCGCCCGGCGCAGTCTGGCGGGCGATGAACGACCTCCCTCACCGGCCCGCCGACACCGCCACACCCCGCCGACTTCCCGACCAGGGCCCCATCACGCTCAGGCATGCCGGGGAAAGTTTTCTGAACGAGCTGGCGCGTCAGGCCCAGTTGCCCAAAAGTACGTATTACCGCAGCCTGCTGGCCTCGCTGGCACAGTACCTGGGGCCTGACGCACCGTTGCTGGCCTACACCAAGCTGACCGGGGAAGCCTGGCGCACCACCCTGCACGCCGCCGAGCAGCCCGAGGCGCAGACGTTCCTGGCAGAGTTCCGCGAGTACCTGCGCACCTTCGGCTGGTTCGATGCGGCCCGGCCGGTCAACCAGTTCGACTAAGACGCCGAACTTTCAATCTTCGGAGCGGGCAGAGCAACCTTCCACCAGTCGAAAGTGGCCTGGAAGGTTGCGCACCTGTCCTGGCGCGTTGCCACCAGTTGCTGTCTGTCATTCATGCGGAAAGCCTGCATGTTCGAGCCGACCTTCAGGGTTTTCAGAGGGCCGCAGCCTGGGCGCGTGGGGATGGGAAGGTTGCGCGTCAGGGTGCGCCCCGTTCTGACCTGCATGACTTCGCCGAGCAGCACGTTGGGGTCAGCTAGAAAAGCCGCGCTGGGTGGGGCCTCGTCGTACTGCATGAACAACGCCTTACCGTCGCGCACGCCCTCCAGAGTGAACAGGCCCTTGCGCCGCACCCTTCCAGTCCTTGCGTCCAGCAGCAAGGCCTGACTGCGAGTGATTGCGCCAGTCGTGATGACCGTGACCATCACCGCGCCTTGCCCCGCCAGTCGGGCGTCTACCGATGCCGTCCCCTGCCCATGGAATTTCCATAGCGTGCGGCCAGTCCGGGCATCCCGCGCCATGACCAGAAAGGTGTAATTCCCAGGGCGAAGGGCCACGCTGATCTGCCGTCCTTCATCGCGGTAAACGGAACTCAGTTCAGGGGTGAAGTTCCTGTTCGCGACGTACCCGGCAGGCAGCGGAGCACCGATCAGCGATGGGGCAGGAGTAGCGCGACCGACGGCTAAGCCCGCAAGCAGCAATAGGGGCGTAATTCCGCACATGGGCCAAGCGTACACAGCCGGAGGTACGGGGTCATCCGCCAGAAGGTTGAACGTGCCGTTCCTGCCAGAGGACGGGGGACGCTATCCTTTTCTGCATGTCGTACCGCGCCGTGATCGGCTTGGAAGTTCACCTGCAACTGAAAACGAAATCGAAGATGTTCAGTGCCTGCCCGCAGGATTACCACGGCGAGGGGCCGAACACCTTCACGGATCCCTTCACGCTGGGGTTGCCGGGCACCCTGCCGACCCTCAACCGCGAGGCGGTGGAACTGGCGATGATGTTCGGCCTGGGCCTCAACTGTGACGTGTCGGGGTTCACGCAGTTTCACCGCAAGAATTACTTCTACCCGGACGCCCCGAAGAACTTTCAGCTCTCGCAGTACGACCGCCCCATTGCGCGCGACGGTTATCTGGACGTGCTGAGCCCGGACGGCACGACGGGCCGCGTTCGCATTAAACGCGCTCACCTGGAGGACGACGCCGGGAAACTGACGCACCCGACTTACGCGCCGTACAGCCTGCTCGACCTGAACCGCGCCGGGTCGAGCCTGCTGGAAATGGTCACTGAGGCCGATATTCAGAGCGCCGAGCAGGCCCGCGCGTTTCTGGAATCCGTGCAGGCCATCGCGCAGGCGCTGGGCGTTTCGGACGCCGCGCCGGAAGACGGCAAGATGCGCTGCGACGTGAACATCAGCCTTCACAGAGACGGCGAACCCTGGGGCACGAAAGTCGAGGTGAAGAACCTGAACAGCTTCCGCAGCGTGGCCCGCGCCATCGAGTACGAGACCGCCCGGCAGGCCAAAGTGCTGGACGCCGGGGGCAGGATCACGCAGGACACCCTGGGCTGGGACGAAGGCGGGCAGAAGACCTTCCTGATGCGCACCAAGGAAGGCGAGGCCGACTACCGCTACTTCCCGGAGCCTGACCTGCCGCCCCTGAACATCACGCCGGAGTGGATTGCCAGCGTGCAGGCCCGCATGCCCGAACTTCCGGTGCAGAAACGTGAACGTTACCTCGCGGCGGGCGTGCGTGAAGCCGACGCGCAGGCCATCAGCCTGAACGTCCCCATCTCGCGCTTCTACGACGAGGCCCTCAAGCACGGTGCGGATGCCCAACCGGTTGATGCCCAGCCACTTGATGCCCAGAAACTCGCCAACTGGCTGCTGAGTGACGTTGCCGGGCACCTGAGCGCCCAGGAAATCGGCCTCGCAGACACGAAACTGCAACCCGCGCACCTCGCTGCCCTGGTCAGGCTCATCGACGCAGGCACCATCAGCGGCAAGATCGGCAAAGACCTGCTGCCCGACGTGATGCAGGGTCTTGACCCCGCCAGACTCGTCGAGGAACGCGGGCTGGTCGTCGTGACCGACACCGCCGCCATCGACGCCGCCATCGACGCTGCCATGCAGGCCGACCCCGCCACCGTCGAGAAGGTGCGGGGGGGCAATGCCAAGGCCATGAACGCCCTGTTCGGCCCGGTCATGAAAAGCATGGGCGGCAAGGCCAAACCCGAAGTGGTGCGCGAACGCCTGCAAGCGAAACTGGGCCTGTGATCAGCCTCCTGTTCGTTTCTTTCTCCCTGCGGAACAACGCCGCAGGGTTCACTTCATGTCCGGAAGCCTTATGAACCGCTGGCGCACCCCCGCTCTGGTGGCGCTGTGGTTGCAGGTGGCAGCGCTGTTTGGCGTGGCGTCCTATGCCCTGACGAGTGGGCATTTTGGTTTCGACGCCTGGATCACCGGCGGCGAGGCCTTTCTGGCGGCGCTGGTGCTGTGGTGGTGGACGCAGCTTTTCGGTCGTCTGTCGCTGGGCCACCTGCCACTGGGGCAGGGCGTCCCGCCGACCGACGGGGTGCTGCGCTCGTTCGCGGTGCTGTTTCCCATCCTGACCATTTTCCGGGCCTGCCTGTGGGCCCTGCTGCTGCTGGGCGTGCTGGGCGGCGCGGCCCCGGAAGCAAACAGCGTGGCGCTGACGGCCCTTTTTACCCTCTGGGGCGCGGCCATTTTCGCCGGAAACGCCATGTACGGCCACACCCTGAACGTGGCCCTGGAGCCGGGCAACCTGCTGGCCCGCACCCGCCTGCTGGAGTGGCTGAACGTGTCCGCCGCGCTGTCCCTGGGCATGGCGGTCATGAACGTCATTCCCATCAAGGGGTTCAGTACCGAACCTGTCGACCGCATGTCGCAACTGGTGTACGGCGCTTCCGGCCTGCTGGATGTCGTGGCGACCGTGCTGGCCCTGCTGGCGCTGCTGCCACGCCGGCCCGAGAAGGGGAGTGAGCAGTAAATGGTTGGTGAAAAAGGAGCGGTGGCGTCCAGAGGGTAATCAGCTTCCCTGAACGCCTCTCCCCACCTTCTTTACATCACCAGCGCTCTGGCGTTGCCGCCCAGCCTGTCCCAGAGGGTAAAGGCGGCGCGGGCGCCGGGGCGGATGATCCCTTCGTCTTCCCAGCCGGCGGCGAGGGCGGGGCCACGGGTGTGCGCCCATAGCACCTCCAGTTCGGTGAGGGCCTCGTCCGGGCCGATGAGTTCGCCCTGGTCGTCGCGGCGGGTGGTGGCGGCGCGGAAGTTGTCGCGGTAGTCGGGCGTGGCGACCGGGCCGTCACTGCCGAAGGCCAGCACCGCCCCGGCGTCGCGGATGCTTTTGCAGGCGTAACTGGTGTCCCGCAGGTGCGGCAGCAGGTCGCGGATCATGGGGCCGTCGGCGAGCAGGTGCATGGGCTGAATGCTGCTGGTCATACCATTCATGCGGGCCACGTCCTGGGGGCGCAGGTGCTGCGAGTGCTCGATGCGCAGGCGAATGCCCCGGGCTTCGGCGGCGGGGCGCAGCTTTTCGTACACGTTCAGCACCTCGGTGTTGGCACGGTCACCGATGGCGTGCGTCACCGGGGTCAGGCCCAGCTCGATGGCCTCCAGGCCGCGCTGGTAAATCAGTTCCGGGGCGTCCAGGGCAATGCCGGTGCCGGACCCGTCGGCAAAACCGGGGGCGTGCAGCCAGGCGGTGCGGCTGCCCAGGGCACCGTCCGCGAAGAACTTCACGCCGCCCCACTGAAAGAGGCCGCCGGGGTTGAGGGCCAGCCCCAGGTCGCGGGCGAGCAGCAGGCGCTCGTGCGGCAGGCAGGCCCATACGCGCAGCGGCAGCTCGCCCTGGGCCGCCAGGGTTTGCAGGGCGCGCGGGGCCTCGATGTCCTCGAAGGCCATGGTGTGAACACTGACGTACCCGCGCTGCGCCATGTCGTTCGCCCCGGCGCGGGCGTGGGCCAGCCACTCCTGGCGGGTAGGGGTGGGAAGCGCGTCCATGACCAGGGCCTGCGCGTTCTCCTGCAAGCACCCCAGTGGATGAACGATGTGCCCGCCCTCGGGATCCGGGGTGCCCTCGGTGACGCCCGCCAGCTTCAGCGCGGCGCTGTTCACCCAGACCATGTGGTGGTCGCGGGAGTGCAGCAGCACCGGGTGGTTCGGGCTGACTTCATCGAGCTGCGCGGCGGTGGGATACCCGTCCAGGCCCAGCTCGGAAGTCAGAAAACCGCCGCCCACGATCCATTTTCCGGCAGGTGTGGCGGCTGCCCGCCCGGCGACCCTGGCCTGCACCTCGGCCACACTGCGCACCCCGAACAGCTCCAGTTGCGTCAGCGAAGCGCCGTACATCACCAGGTGGATGTGCGCGTCGGCCAGCCCCGGCGTGAGCAGCACGTCCCGGTGATCCAGTACCTCTGCCCTGGGGGCCTGGGCCCGCAGGTCATCCAGCGAACCCACCGCCAGCACGCGCCCGCCACCCACCAGCACGGCCTGCGCCTGAGGGTGTCCCTCGTCGAGCGTGATGACCTGGGCCTGAATGATCGTCAGCGGATGTGTCATGCCTCTAGCGTAGGGCAGAAAAGGCGCGGGGAAGAGGAGCGGTGCAGGCCTGTTTTCCCGTACCGCGTCTTTCTTGCGACTCCTTCCAGTCGGGTAAGACCGCTGTATGCGAGCGATCTCACCGCAATAGGGTGGAGATGTTAAACTTCGCCCATGCCCCGCATTCTGGTCGTTGATGACGACGCTGCCATCGTGAAGCTGATCAGCGTGATCCTGTCGCGTGCCGGTCATGAGGTGCGCACCAGCAGCCACCCTGTCGAGGCCCTCGACCTGCTGAAGGTGTTCACGCCAGACCTGATCATCAGTGACGTGGTGATGCCGTACATGACCGGCCTGGAATTTCTGGAACAGGTGCGCGACCACGACCATCTGGCGGCCATGCCGTTCATTCTGCTGAGCAGCCACGCCGAGCGCAGTGACGTGCGCCGGGGCATGAACCTGGGCGCCGACGATTACCTGCCCAAACCCTTTACGCCCGCCGACCTGACCACCGCCGTGGACGCCCGCTTGCGCCGCGTGGGCCTGAACGTGCAGGCCGACAGTGGCACGCAGGCCAGGGCGCTGGGCACCGCGCAGGTGTTCTGGCAGGGTCAGCAGGTGTCGTGGGTGAGCCGCAAGGCGCTGGAACTGTTCTTCTACCTGCTGGAGCACAAGGAAGTCACCAGCTGGGAGGCCGCCGAGGCGCTGTGGCCCGAGAAAGACGAGTCGCGGGCCAGCAGCCTCTTTCACACCACGTTGCACCGCCTGCGCAAGAGCCTGAACAACGACGCGGTGGTGTCGCAGAACCGCAAGTATGCCCTGGCCGACAGCCTGAAGCCCGAGTACGACGTGCAGCGTTACGAACTGCTTTCCGCGCAGGCCGAGGCCGACAGCCTGGGCTACGAGGAACTCAAGGAACTGGTCAGCCAGTACGGCACCTTCCTGCCCGGCGCCGACAGCCCCTGGGTGGATGACGTTCGTGCCCGCCTGGAGCAGACCCAGATGAACCTGCTGGGCCTGGCCGCGCAGGCCGCCGGCAAGGCTGGCAAGCCCAAGGAAGCCGCGCAGTACCACCAGAAGGCCCTCAGCATCGACCCCATGAGCGAGCAGGACTGGCAGGGCCTGGCCCGCGCCCTGGACACCATCGGCGACCCGCGCGCCCGCCTGGCTGCGCAGCGCGAAGCCTGGTGGGCGGTGGATTTCGACTGACAGAGCAGCTCCAGACCCGGCGGCCCGACTCGGGGCCGGTTTTCTTTTCAAAGGAGCTTCATTGCCTCTGAGCCTATGCGCGTGAAGCCGATGGTGTCCACCCGGTCTGTCGGTGGCGCCTGTTCGCACAGCAGTTCCGACACCTTCCCAGGGGCAGCTTTCGCTATGGCCTGCCCGCCTTAAACGGCCCCGCGCTAAACTGCCGGGTATGACGCGCCGCCTGACCACGCAAGACATTCGCAGCATGTTCCTTCAATTCTTCCAGAGCAAGGAACACCTGATCCTGCCCAGTTACAGCACCATTGCGCCTGACCCCACCACCCTGTTTACCGTCGCCGGAATGCAGCCCTTCAAGGAGCAGTTCATGGGCGCACCTGCCGTGTTCGACGGGCGGGGCAGCAAGCGCGTGACCACCGCGCAGAAGTGCGTGCGCGTGGGCGACATCGAGAACGTGGGCCGCACCCGCCGCCACCTGAGCCTCTTCGAGATGATGGGCAACTTCAGTTTCGGGGATTACTTCAAGAAGGAAGCCATCGAGTGGGCCTGGGAATTCCTGACCAGCCCTGAGTGGATGGGCATGGATAAGGACAAGATGTACGTCACCATCTACAAGGACGACGATGAAGCCTTCGGGTACTGGACGCAGAACATCGGCCTCGACCCCGCTCATATTCACCGTTTCGACGCCGACGAGAACTTCTGGCCCGCGAACGCCCCGCTGGAAGGCCCGAACGGCCCCTGTGGCCCGTGCAGCGAGATTTACTACGACCGTGGCCCGAAGTACGGCGACGACACCTGGAGCGACTACTACCAGACCCGCGAGAGTGCGCGTTTTCTGGAAGTGTGGAACCTGGTGTTCCCGCAATTTGACCGTCAGGAACCCGACGCAAACGGCCAGCCCGTTCTGAAAGACCTGCCGTTCAAGAACATCGACACGGGCATGGGCCTGGAGCGCGTCGCCAGCGTTGTGCAGGACGTGCCGGACTTCTACAGCAACGATGTGTTTGGGCCCATCATCGAGAAGGTCGCGGAACTGAGCGGCAAGTCCTACGAAGGCGAGGTCAGCGTGTCGCACCGCGTGGTGGCCGAGCACATTCGCAGCGTCAGCATGATTCTGGCCGATGGCACCAGCTTTTCCAACACCGGGCGCGGCTACACTGCCCGCAAGATCATGCGCCGCGCGATTCGCCACGGCTACATGCTGGGTTGGCGCGAGCCGAAATTGTTTGAATTGGTGGGACTGGTTGTTACCAGCATGGGCGAAGCGTACCCGGAACTGAAGGAAAACCAGAGCAAAGTCGAAGCGGCTATGAAAGCTGAGGAAGAACTGTTCCTCAAGACGCTGGAAACGGGTATCCAGCGCCTGGGCAAGCTGCTCAGCCCGATGAAACAAGGTGACGTGCTTGCGGGTGATGAGGCATTCACGCTCTACGGGACTTATGGTTTCCCACTTGATCTGACCAAAGAAATTGCCGAGGAATACGGTGTCAATGTGGACGAAGCCGGTTATGCGGAAAGCCTGGAAAAAGACCAGCAGCTTTCCCGTGAAGGCAGCAAGTACGGCAAGTCCGAACTGTTCGGCGGGAATCAGGAGGTGTTCGATGGCCTGCCCGCCACCCAATTTGTCGGCTACGACCACCTTCAGGCTTCAGCGCAGGTGCTGGCGCTGGTGGGCGCGGGCGAACGCCTGAACCACCTTGGCGCAGGCAGTGAAGCCACCGTGATTCTGAACCAGACCCCTTTCTACGGCGAGGGTGGCGGTGAGGTCGGCGACACCGGTCGCCTCGAGTGGGCCGGTGTGGATGGAGCGCGGGGCGCTGGTGTGGTGCGTGACACCCGGAAAACGAAGGCGGGCGTGTTCCTGCACGACGTGCTGGTCGAGGAAGGCGAGTTGACAGAAGGCGTGACCGTGCGGGCTGTCGTGAGCCTGGAACGCGCCGCGATTCAACGTCACCACACCGCCACCCACCTGCTGCACGCCGCCCTACGGGCCGTGCTGGGCAGTGGCGTGCAGCAGAAAGGGTCACTGGTGGCTGCCGACCGCCTGCGCTTCGATTTCTCGCACGGGGCCGCCATGACCGCCGAGGAAGTGGCCCAGGTGGAGGGGCTGGTGAGCCGCTGGGTCAGCGCGAACTTCCCCGTGACCTGGCAGGAAATGCCGATTGCCGACGCGAAGGCCGCCGGAGCCACCGCCCTGTTCGGGGAGAAGTACGGCGACACCGTACGCGTCGTGAAGGTCGAGGGTGCCGTCGACCTGAACGGGGTTTCCGTCAGCAGCATGGAACTGTGCGGCGGGGCGCACGTCTCGCGCACCGGGGACATCGGCGCCTTCGTCATTCTGTTCGACGAGAATGTGGCCGCCGGGGTGCGCCGCATCGAGGCTCTGGCGGGCGACGCCGCCACCGCCTGGGTGCGCGACCGCCTGAATGCCCAGGCAAAAGCCGCCGCGCTGCTGAACACCAACCCCGAGGGCCTGGAAGCCCGCATCGCCGGGTTGCAGACGCAACTCAAAGCCAGCGAGAAAGAACTTGGCAACCTGAAACGCCAGCTGGCGCAGGCGCAGATGGGCGGGGGCGGCAGCGCCGCACAGACCCGCGAACTGGGCGGGTTCAAGGTGGCCAGCCTGAAACTCAGCGGTATCGAGGGCAATGAACTGCGTAGCGCCGCCGACAAACTCCTCGATCAGAGCGGCGCGGACATGGTCGTCATCGCTTCCGATAGGGGGCTGGTCGTGAAAGCCACGAAGGCTGCCGTGGAAAAAGGCGCGCATGCCGGGCAACTTGTCGGCAAGCTCGCCGCTGCGGGCGGCGGCAAAGGCGGCGGACGCCCCGACATGGCCCAGGCTGGGATCACCAACGCGGAAGGCGCACTGGGGGCACTGGACACGGCTTTTTAAGGGGAGACAGTCAAGGCGGGCCAGGGAACCGTCTCGGGTAGGCGTTTCTCGTTGAACCTTCGTTTAGGAAAGAATCTTGCGCCTCTGCCCCTGCGGGCGGGTCGTTATACTTCGCGACATGACCGGAACACCTGGAAAACGTCGGCTGGGGCAGATAAGTGTCGCGGTGGGCGCCGCAGCGGTTGCCCTGGCGGCAAGGAAAATGGCGGCCACCCCCTCGACACCGACCCAGGTGCGCTCCCGTGCCCTGCACCTGCTGGAGCGTGTTTTGCCCACTTCACGGGGTTTTGATCTGGAGTTGTGGGACGGCACGGTCATTCCGGCCACCCGTCAGCCGGCGCAGGCGCGCCTGGTGCTGCGAAGTGAACAGGCGCTGGGCCGCATGCTGCGCCTGCCGGCGGATCTGGCGCTGGGAGAAGCGTACCTGCGCGGGGATTTCGATATTCAGGGCGACATCGGGGCCATTGCCGGCATTGCCGATGATTTCGATGCGCAGCTCCGCCCCGCCGACTGGCCCGGCCTGCTGAACGACGTGCAGGTGCTGAAAAGGGCGGCCGGCGCGGTGCCGGCCCCCGTTTCGGTTTCGCTGGAAGGCGAGCAGCACAGCCGCGAGCGTGACCGGGCCGCTATTGAGTACCACTACGACGTCTCGAACGACTTCTACAAATTGTGGCTGGATTCGCACATGCTCTACTCCTGCGCCCACTTCTCCAGCGGGCAGGAAACGCTGGAGCAGGCGCAGGAAGCGAAACTGGAGTACATCTGCCGCAAACTGCGCCTGCAAGCCGGTGAGCGGTTGCTGGACATCGGGTGCGGCTGGGGGGGCCTGGCCATTTACGCCGCGCAGCGCTACGGCGTGCAGGTGCTGGGCGTGACCCTCTCCCAGGCGCAGCTTACCGAAGCGCAGGAACGCGTGAAGGCTGCCGGGCTGCAAGACCGCATCACCCTGGAACTGCGGGATTACCGCGACGTGCTGGCGGCGGGATACGAACCGTTTGATAAGATTGCCAGCATTGAGATGTCGGAGCATGTGGGGCGCAAGAACATGCCCACCTACTTCAAGACCGCTTACGCGATCCTGAAACCGGGCGGGTTGATGCTGAACATTGCCAGTAGCGATGGGATCGCGCAGGCACGGGTGCCGATGTGGCTTCAGAGTGGCAACTTTGCCCGCAAGTACGTGTTTCCGGACGGTGAGATGCTGCCTGCGTGGGAAACCCTGAAACACGCCTCCGAAGCGCTGTTCGAGGTGCGCGACGTGGAGAACCTGCGCGAACACTACGTCCTGACCCTGAAGCACTGGGCCAGGCGACTGGAAGCGCAGGAGGCGCAGGCGCGGCCCATGCTGGGCGAGCAGCGATGGCGGCTATGGCGCCTTTATCTGGGCGCCACTTCCTACTACTTCCAGAAAGGTCACCTGAGCCTCTTCCAGAGCCTGCTGGCCAAACCCGACGCCGAGCGGGCCGTGCCGTTGCCCCTTACTCGCGCCGACCTGTACCGGGCATAAGTGGGCGGCCCTTCACAGGCTCCAGGCCAGCCAGGCGTTCCCTGGCCTGCTGGTACAGCGCCCACTGCCCGGCGGCAAACCACGCGCCCAGCAGGCTGAACAGCAGGCAGAACCCCACGCCCAGCATGGTCAGGCGTTCCTGCAAGGCCGTGATCCGCGTCTGCCAGCCCTGCACCGCCTTGCGGGCGTCCGCCAGCGCGGGCAGAGGCGGGCGGTCTTGCAAGGTGTCCTGCCACTGCGCAGTCAGGTTCACGGCGTCCTGAAGGTTCTGCTGGCCGAACATCGTGTCGATCACGGGGGTGCGCTGCGCGAGTTGCGCCAGACCGTTCAGGGTGTCCACGGCCGCCAGCGTTTCCGGGCGGCTCAGCGCGTCGAAAGGGGCCAGGGCGTCCTGCACCCCTTGTAGCCGGGCGTCCAGTTCAGTCAGTTGGCCGTGCGCGGAAGTCAGGGCGGCCCGCACCGGAGTCAGGACGGCAAACGTGCCGAACCACAGACTCACCGTCAGAACCAGCGCCAGCCACACGCCCACCCGCCCGAATTCCTGCGCTAAATGCAGTCTTTTCCGACCTGTGGCGGGCATCTCGGGCAACTCCTTCGGCAAGAGAGATAAAATGGAGAAATAAAAAATCCGCCCTTCGCGGACGGTGATAAAAATAGAATAGCGGGGAATACAGGAAAAGTCAAACTTATGCGTTTTGCTCTTGAAACGCTGTCCTGGACAGCACTTCTTCTGATGGTGTGCAGAGGCTATGCATTCTGGCTTGGGACATCTCGTGTGCGGGTGGGTTGCTGGCACTGGCCGGAGCGGGATTTCGCGGCGCGTCTTTCTGGCGCATCTTTCCCATGGCCTGGGGCCAGTTGCTCCGCTGTATTCAGATCCTGCCTTGTGGGATTTATGGAAGGGCGTTTCAGGCCTACTGAAACAGGCAGGCTGCCGGGAAAGTTTCCTGAGCCTGATTCGTCTTACCTGGAAGAAACTTCATGCCTGTTCGTTCTCCCGTGACTTACGTTCTGCCGCTGGTGGCGCTGCTGCACTCGCTGCTGGTCATGACGCCGTGGCTCACGGGATTTACGCGAACGCTGGTGCTGGACTTGCTTTACCTGCTGGTCATCGCCGTGACTTCCCTGATGGTGCTGCTGGAGGTACGGCCTGGGCGGGTGCTGACCAACCGTTTCGCGCGGGCCGTCTTGCCTCTGCTGCTGGCAGAGGCGTGGATGCTTCAGTACGATTTTCCGGGCCGGGAACTCCCGGACTGGTCGGTGGCCGATCCGCTCTATTTCGCGTTTTACCTGGGGGTGGCGTTCACCCTGGCTTACCTGCATGGCCTGACGCGCTGGTCGTGGCGGACGTGGGGCTGGGTGCTGGACAGCCTGATCGTGGTGGCGGTGGTGGGGGAGGCGGCGTGGTTTTCTTCCCTGCGATCGGCGCTGGCCGGTTCGGAGTCATGGGTGCTGCGGGGCATCAACCTGGCTTACGTGCTGTGTGACCTGCTGCTGCTGGGCATGGCGCTGCTGAGTCTGCGCCAGCAGTTTGCCCGCCCACTGCTGCTGTTTGTGCTGGGGGTGCTGGGGTTCGTGGGGGCCGATCTGCTTTACCTGGGGCTGGGGGACAGGTACGTGCCGGGAACCCCCATGGACCTGCTGTGGACGTGGGGCACGGTGGCACAGGCGCTGGGACTGCTCGGGGCGTCGCGGGAAATATTCGCCCCGACCTCCGCGCCCCGGTCGTCACCGTTGCCGGAACGCTGGAGGGTGGTGGCTTTCCTGCCTTACGTGGCGGTGGGCGTCACCTGCCTGCTGCTGGTGCAGTACGCCGGTGGGGGACAGGGGCAGAGCGCGGCCTGGTGGACGGTGGGGATTTTCGTGCTGGTCATAGTGCGGCAGGCAGTGACGTTCACGGAGCGTTCGCTGTTGAACAGGCGCCTGCGGGAGCAGACGCGGCAGTTGCAGCACATGGCCCTGCATGACGGCCTGACCGGGCTGGGCAACCGCGCGGCCTTCGACCAGCACCTGCAAGAGCAACTGGCGCAGGCCGCTGTCTCGGTGACGCTGTACTACTTCGATCTGGACAGCTTCAAGGCGATCAACGACTCATTGGGTCATGAGGCCGGGGACGAGACACTCCGGGAGGTGGCGCGGCGCCTGCGTGGGGTTTTGCCGCCTGGGGCCTTCGCGGCGCGTATGGGCGGGGATGAATTCGCGGTGATCGTGCCGGGGTTCGATTCGGTGCCGGCGGCTCAGGCGTTGCTGCTGCGGTTCCTGGCGGCCATGCAGCTTCCGGTGTCGTTGCTGGACAAGCCGGTACAGGTCAGGGTGTCGGTGGGGATGGCTTTCCGGGCGGCGGGCGAGGAAGTGGACGCCGCGAAGTTCCGGCACCAGGCCGATCAGGAAATGTACCACTGGAAGCAAAAATACCGTTCTATAAGCATGCATGCTGGCCCTGGCCTGAACAGTTCTGCACAGAATTGAGGAAGGTGGAGCCAGTGGGGGAACCCTCACCGTTTTTTCTAATCGTGCCCTGTGTCACGCTTGAGGCATGAGCGATCTGCACGGACGCATTGGCGGGATGGTGGACGGCTACGATCTGAAGGCCGAATGGCACGGCGATCACCTGAAGGGCCGGATTGGCGGGACTTTTCAGGGCAAGGACATTGAACTCAGGTACCGCCCCGGTGACGTGAATGGCCGGATAGGTGGCGTGTTCGCGGGCTTCGATGCCGATGGCGAGGTCACGCCGCAGGGTGTGGACGTGCGCCTGGGTGGCCGCATCGACGGCGATGACGTGCATTTCCGCGTGGAGGGTGGCCGCGTGCAGGGCCGCTTCTCCGGGCGCATCGACGGCAAGGACGTGAACCTGCGCCATGAAGATGACCGCCTGACGGGCCGCATCGGGGGGCTGGTCGATGGCAAGGACGTGAACCTCAGCCTTGGGAAGGTGCCGCTGGAACTGGCCGCGCTGGCCGCCGTGTGCGCCTTCAAGGTGCTGGAAGATGACCAGAGTGCCGCCTCTGCCGCCTCTGCAGGCTCCGGTGCCACCAATTAATCTTTGCCTGTCAGCAAAGCCAGGATATTTGATCTCATGTAAAGAAATACACAATTCCAGTGTTAAGTAGGACTGATATCAGGTTCGCCGACTTTTATCGACAACGTCTGATCGATTGATTAACATTATTGTCGGTTACACTTGCGCTTTTCCTGCACGCTCTTTCCTGAAAACTGATTCCGTTCTGACGCTACTCTTGTCTGACCCTCAATCGTTTATGAGAAGCTGGTCTGCTATCTCTAGAGAGCTTAATGACGGTCAGCTGATGACCCCCATTTCCCCTCACAACATGGAGCGGTTCTCATGATTAAATTGTTCAACCGGAGCAGTCCCCCATTCAGCCTGAATGCCACCCAGGAACGCGACATTCTTCACCTGGTACAGCTCGGCCGCGAAGTCGAGGCGGTCAAGCAGATTCGCCGCTGGACACGCCTGCCTTTGCCCGAAGCCGTCAGTATGGTGGCGGGCTACCGCAGTGCCCACCGCCCCCTGGCCGGCGACTGAGCTTCCCCGCTCTGCAAGACTCCACATTCCGCCGACCTGCCGCGTGATAGCTTCGCTGCACTATGGAATCCAGACCCCGGACGCTCGGTGAACTTCTGCAAACACCCGCCTACGCGGGCCGTCAACCCTTCGATGGACGCCTGCGTCTGGTACAGGATGAGGTGCGCGAAAACCTGACCCGCAAGCTGCGCAGCGGCGAGGAACTGTTCCCCGGCGTGGTGGGCTACGACGAGACGGTTATTCCGCAACTGGTCAATGCCCTGCTGGCGCGGCAGAATTTTATTCTGCTGGGGCTGCGCGGTCAGGCCAAGAGCCGCATCCTGCGGGCCATTACCGGTCTGCTGGACGAGCAGATTCCCGTGATCGACGGTGTGGACATGCCGGACGACCCGCTGAACCCGGTGGGCGCCGAGGGCCGCCACCTGCTCGAAGCGCACGGCCTGGAACTCCCGATTCGCTGGGTGCCCCGCCAGGACAGGTACGTGGAAAAACTTGCCACGCCTGACGTGACCGTCGCTGACCTGATCGGCGATGTCGATCCCATCAAGGCCGCCCGCCTGGGCACCAGCCTGGGAGACGTGCGCAGCATGCACTTCGGTCTGCTGCCGCGCGCCAACCGGGGCATCTTCGCCGTCAACGAACTCGCCGACCTGGCCCCCAAGGTGCAGGTGGCGCTGTTCAACATCCTGCAAGAAGGCGACGTGCAGATCAAAGGCTACCCCATCCGTCTGGAACTGGACGTGATGCTGGTGTTCTCCGCCAACCCAGAGGATTACACGGCGCGCGGCAAGATCGTCACGCCGCTCAAAGACCGCATCGGCTCGGAGATTCGCACGCATTATCCGCAGGACGTGAAACTGGGCATGGACATCACCGCGCAGGAATCCGTGCGCGCCGAGGCCGTGCAGGTGCCCGGCTTCATGGCCGAGCTGATCGAGGAAATTGCCTTCCAGGCGCGCGAGGACGGGCGCGTGGACAAGATGAGCGGCGTATCGCAGCGCCTGCCCATTTCGCTGATGGAAGTCTCCGCCGCCAACGCCGAGCGCCGCAGCCTGATGCAGGGCGACGCCCCGGTGGTGCGTGTCAGTGACGTGTACGCGGGCCTGCCGGCCATTACCGGCAAGATGGAACTGGAATACGAGGGTGAACTCAAGGGCGCCGACAACGTCGCCAGGGACATCATTCGCAAGGCTGCCGGAGCCGTGTATGCCCGGCACTTCGGCAGTGCCAACACCCGCGACCTGGAAAAATGGTTTGAAGCCGGGAACGTCTTCCGCTTCCCCCAGTCCGGCGACGCGAAAAGTGCCCTGGACGCCGCCCAGCAGGTGCCGACCCTTCCCGAACTGGCGAACGAAGTCGCCGGCAGCAGTGACGACGCGGTGCGGGCCGCCGCCGCCGAATTCGTGCTGGAGGGGCTGTACGGGCGCAAGAAACTTTCGCGCGCCGAGGAACTGTACGCCGCGCCCGAACCCGAAATGCGTCAGCAACGCGGCGGACGCTGGAACTGATCCCGCCGTTGGCTATTACGCCAGGTCTTGTCAGGCATTTGCCGGCTTGCAGGGCTTCTTGAATGTACGGGGCGACGAGACGGCGTGTGAAGGGTGGTATACGGACTTCCTGCCCGCTGTGATTTCCATGCGAGAGCCATAGAGCGCAGAATTCGGGGTGCTGAACCCACCGCACGCCAGCTTTTTTCGCCTCCAGTCTTGCCGCAGGCTTCAGTACAACTTGTCCAGCACGTCGTCTTTCATGACAAAGCTGTTTTCCCGGGCGGGGAACTGGCGGGCTCTGACTTCCTGGGCGTACTGCTCGATGGCTTCACGAGCAATCTGGCCGACTTCGGCGTAGCGTTTGGCGATTTTCTTCTGTTCGCCTTCGTAGATGCCCAGCAGGTCGTGGGTCACCAGCACCTGCCCGTCGCAATGAACGCCCGCACCAATGCCGATGGTGGGGATGGTCAATCTCTCGGTAATCAGTTTCGCCAGGCGAGCCGGGATGGCTTCCAGCACCAGGCTGAAGGCCCCCGCCTGCTCCAGTGCTGCCGCGCCCTCAACTGTGAGTCTGGCGCTCTCGTCGTCTTTTCCCTGGGCCCGCAGGCCGCCCTGGGCCGTGGCGGTCTGCGGCATCAGGCCCACGTGGCCCACCACCGGAATGCCGTTGCGCGTCAGGTTGTCGACCACCTGCAGGATCTCGGTGGTGGCCCCCTCCATTTTCACGGCGTCCGCCCCGGTTTCCTGGATGATCTTCACGGCGTTGCGCATGGCGTCGGTCGCACCGGTGTGGTACGTGCCGAACGGCATATCCACCACCAGAAAGGTGTTCGGCGCTCCCCGGCGCACGGCCCGGCCGTGGTGAATCATGTCCGCGAGGGTCACGGGCGCGGTGCTGTCGTAGCCCAGTACCACATTTCCCAGGCTGTCCCCGACCAGGATCATGTCCACCCCGCCGGCCTCGGCGTGCTTCCCGCCGGGGTAATCGTAGGCCGTCACCATCACGATGGGACGTTCGGAATGCTGCAACTCCGGGATACTGAGTTTCATGCCCGCAGGGTAGCAGGCAGGAGTTCGTCGCGCCGGAGAGTCCAGGAGACTTCATGACTGCTGGTAGTTCGTGTTTATCCGCCCCGGGTCACTTCGCCGTAATTATGCAGCAGCAGGTAGATAATCCAGCCCGTGACCGCGACGTACAGCCACACCGGCACCGTCCACTTCACCCACAGGCGGTGACGCGCAAAAAAAGACCGGGCGGCAGGCGCGTCGATGTTGCCCAAGTTCCGGCCGGACGCCAGGTAGCCTTTCCAGGCGTTCCAGAGTGCCAGCAGCGCCAGTGGCAGGTTCGCGGCGGCCAGGATGATGTGGCTGACCAGCAGCAGCAGGTAGGCGCCCTTGTTCGGGCCGATGTACTTCTTCTCGTAGCCCAGGCCCAGGCGCGTCAGGTAAAGCACCAGAAAAATGGTCGCCAGGGTACTGGCGGTCAGCATGGCTTTCATGTGCGCTTCGCGCCGCCCGCTTTTGATGAGGTAAACGCCGAGCAGCAGCACCAGGCCACTGATTATGATGGTAATGACGGAGAGGGTATTAATGGTTTCAGCCATATCCCGCCCAGTGTAGGGACTGGCGGCGGGGCAGGTGTCCGAGCGGTCAGGCGCGGTTTCAGGTGTTGGCCCAGGCGTCGGCCCTGGCCTCCTGGCCCTGCCTGCGGGCCTGAAGGCTGCGTTCGTCCAGTGAGGTCGTCACCTGCGCGGCATACCCCCTGAACAGGGTCAGCAGCACCAGCAGGATCACGGTCAGCAGCAGGCCCAGAATCACGCCGCCCTGAAGCAGACCGTTAAACCGGGAAAACAGTTCCAAGTCCGTGAAATCCAGGCCGGTTCGGCCTCTCAGCACGCTGGTCAGGGGGAAGCGCAGCAGCATGAACGTCCCGACCAGTCCGCCCAGCAGTGACCCGATCAGCCCCAGATACCACAGAATCGTCCAGCCGTTCATGGCACTCAGTTTCGGGCCGATCAGGCTCTTGCTGCCGCGTGCGCTGACCGACACGGCATGCAGCCAGCGGCGCACGGACTCCAGAATGAAAAATTGCAGGGCCAGACTCACCCCGTTCATGAGGACATCCAGCAGCCCGGTGCGGTCACTGGCCGTTTCCCCCAGCGTGCGCGGCAGCAGGTAATCGCCCACGAGTGCCAGGGCCAGCATCAGCACGGTCAGGATGATCGGGACGATCTGAATGACCCGAATCCACACCAGGGTGTTGCGGGCGTTGCGGACGAGCGCCTGAAGGTGAGCGGTGAAATTCGCGGCGAGGTGCTGGGTCAGACTGAGCACCAGGTGCCAGACCTGCCGAATGAACAGCAGCACCACGACCGTGTACCCGAGCGTCAGGGCCGCCAGTGCTCCCATCAGCAGCCGCATGGGCAGGACGGCCTGCTTGTCCTGGGGCGTGGCGACATGGCTGAGCAGGCGCTCGCCAGTCAGGAACATCAGGCCAAAAGTCAGCAGCAGTAACCCGATCAGGCCGCTCAGGCCCAGCATCCACCCCTGAATACGCCGGGTCTGCGCATAAAGAGGCTCAGTGAGCTCGGCTTGGTTGACCGCTGCGGCGGCAGGCGTGAACTGGCTTCTCATGGAAAGCAGCTTAGAAGAGAGTCACCCGGCAGCCCGTCAACTTTGCGGGATCACCGGACGTAGAAAAAGGTGGGCAGTGGGGGTGTTTTCCGATCATGAAAAACGTTAAGTTTGTTAAATTTCAGGCCGTTCTCTGCTGCGGTACCGGTTGATGCCGACCGGGTTGTCCTTTCTCGTCAGGGACTTCCGCCTGAACCGGATTCGTTACACTGCCCCGAGTAACGCAGGCTGTCGGGCCATTGCCTGCTGAACAACGGGCCAGAGTGAAAGGCCCCGCAGGCGAAGGGCAGCAGTCGGAAATCACAAGGAAGGTGAAGAAGTTGAGCGGAACGCTCAGAGCAGCGGCGCAACCGGGCACGGCAGCCCAGACCTGGCTTTCACGCGTGGCCTGGGCCGCGCTGGTTTACAACATTCTGGTGATCCTGTGGGGTGCCGTGGTGCGCATCACCGGGGCGGGCGCGGGCTGCGGAGACCACTGGCCGCTGTGCGACGGGCGTGTGGTGCCGCACAGCTTCACCTTCGAGCGCGTCATCGAGTTCAGCCACCGCCTGACCAGCGGCGCCAGTGGTTTAATCGCTATTGCGCTGGTCGTGCTGGCCTTCCGCGCCACGCCCCGAGGGCACCTGGCCCGCACTGGGGCGCTGTGGACACTGGGCCTGATTCTTCTGGAGGGCCTGGTGGGCGGCGTTCAGGTGCTGCTGGGCCTGACCGCGACCAGCACCGATCCGGCCCGCGGCTTCGTGCAGGGCATTCATATGGCGAACACCTTCGCGCTGCTGGGAGCAGCGCTGCTCACGGCCCTGTGGGCCAGCGGCAACCCGGCCCTGCGCCTGCGCGGTCAGGGGCGTGCCGGCCTGCTCAGTTACCTGGGTCTGGCACTGCTGCTGCTGATGGCCATGGCGGGCGCGGTGACGGCCCTGGGTGACCTGCTGTTCCTGCCCGAGGGCGGCAGCGTGGGCATCAGCACCGTGAAAAAGGATTTCGCGGTGACTGCGAGCATCATCGAGAATCTGCGCGTCGTTCATCCGCTGCTGTCGGTGGTGGGCGCCGTATACCTGGCCTACCTCGCCGCGTGGCTGCGCCGTGAACGGCCCGATGCGCAGGTCACCCGCTGGAGTCGGGCCGTGTGGGCGCTGCTGGCAGTGCAACTCGTGGCCGGCTTCGTGAATGTGGCGCTGCGCGCCCCGGCCTGGATGCAACTCACGCACCTGCTGCTCGCCTGCGTGATGTGGCTGGCGACGGTTATGCTGGTGTACCGCGCCCTGACCACCCTGCGGCTCCGTGAGGTCAGCGCGTGACCAGCCACCCCATGACCCCGCCTGCCACCGATCCCCTGCCTGCCCCGATGCGTGCCACCTGGCGCGATTACCTGGCGCTGACCAAACCCAAGGTCATCAGCCTGCTGCTGTGGACGACCATCACGGCCATGTTCATGGCAGCGCGCGGCTGGCCCGGCCTATGGCCCCTGATCGTGGTCAGCCTCGCCGGGTATATGAGCGCCGGGTCGGCGGGCGTGTTCAACATGATCATCGACCGGGACATCGACCTGAAGATGCAGCGCACCGCCAAGCGGCCCACCAGCAGCGGTCTGATCAGTTCGCGCAACGCTGCCATTTTCGGCACGGCCCTGCAGGTGCTGTCCTTCGCCCTGCTGTGGGTCTTCACCACGCCGCTGGCCGCCTGGATGAGCTTGGCAGGCTTCATTTTCTACGTCGTGATCTACACCATGTGGCTCAAGCGCAGTACCTGGCACAACATCGTCATCGGTGGGGCCGCCGGGTGTTTCCCGCCGCTGGTGGGGTACGCCGCCGTCACCGGGAACCTCGACCTGTTCGCGGGTTACCTGTTCGCCATCATCTTCTTCTGGACGCCCGTTCACTTCTGGGCGCTGGCCCTGATGATCAAGGAGGAGTACCGCGAGGTCGGGATTCCCATGCTGCCTGTCGTGCACGGTGACCGCATGACGGTCGCGCAGATCGGCCTGTATGCCATTTACACGGTGGTGCTGTCGCTGATGCCGGTGTACTTCGGGGCGGTGGGCTGGGTGTACTTCGTGTCCGGGGCGGCTCTGGGCGCGTGGCTGCTGGTGCTGTCGTGGAGGTTGTACCGGCACGTCATGAGCGGCGCAAAGGTCGAGAAGAAAGTCGCTGTGCCGCTGTACCTGTACTCCATGCTGTACCTGGCGCTGCTGTTCGTGGCGGGCGCCGTCGACCGCATGTTGTAAAGAGGCCCGCTGCACTTTGCTGTGGCTCTTTGCCCGTGTGGGACACTTGCCCACCCCCCGGGCTGGTTTCATGGTGCTTATGCCTGACCGCTCGGTAGCGGGAGGCGGGTGGTGTGCGGGAGCAGGGAGAAGGTTCGGAGGCCCCGCACGCCGCGCGTTTCCTGCGGAACATTGTTGCGGGGGACGCTGTTACACTGGGGCGCGAACACCATGAACCACCACCGGGACGAAAGAGGAAAGGAGTGAAGTTGAATACCAACCAAGACACAACACGGGGCGCGGAGCGGCGCAGGGCGGTGACCTGGCGCGTCATCGCGGGCGCGTTTATCGGTGCCCTGCTGCTCTCGGGCTGCGCCAGGGACGGGCAGTTCATCTCCATCGGCGATCAGGCGTCCGGCTACAACCGCGAGATTCTGCAGATGAGCCTGTGGCCACTGGCGCTGTCGATCCTGATTTTTCTGGGCGTCTCGGGCGCGCTGTTCTACACGGTCAACCGTTTCCGGGAAGACCGCCACGACGCCGCGCCGCAGCAGTTTCACGGCAACAACCGCCTGGAAGTGGTGCTGGTGCTGGTTCCCATCGTGATCGTGCTGGGGCTCAGCGTGCTGGCGGTGCGCAGCCTGGTGCGGCTCAACACCGCCTCGGCCCAGGCCCTGAGCGTCGAAGCGGTGGGCCGGCAGTTCTGGTGGCAGTTCAGTTACCCCACCAGCAAGGTGGCAGGCGGCGTGGTGACCAACGGCAACGAGATGGTCATGCCCACCAAGCAGCGCGTCTCGGTGACCACCAGCAGCCTGGACGTGGTTCACGGCTTCTGGGCCCCCAACATCGGCGGTCAGCGCGCCTCCATTCCGGGCAGCAACAAGACCTGGGAAGTCGACACGGATCGCCAGGCGGTCTATCAGGGCAACTGCTCGCAGCTTTGCGGGGCCAGCCACTCCAACATGCGCTACAAGGTCATTGCGCTGGATCAGGATCGCTGGACGGCCTTCATCAATGCCGCCACCGCCTATACCGCCCCTACCCCTGAGCCGGGCAGCGCCGCCGAGCGCGGCTACACCCTCTTCACGCAGGGCAAGGCCAGCACCGGCGCGGTCGCCTGCTCCGCCTGCCACCGCGTTCAGGGAACCTCCGCTGGCGGTCAGAGTGGCCCGGATCTGAGCTTCTTCGGCACGCGCCGCACGCTGGGCGCGGGCATGTGGGAAGCCATGACGCCCCGGCAGTGGGAAGAGACCGAAGTTCAACCCCACAGCCCCTTGAAATTTAGCCCTGCCGCCGCCCTGCACGCCTGGATCAAGCACAGCCCGGTCGTGAAGCCCGGCAGCCTGATGCCCCGCTACGACGGCGGCGAGTACAAAATCAACGGCAAAGTTCAGAAGGGTGGCCTGCTGACCGACGCTGAAATCGACGATATCGCCGCTTACCTCCGCACCCTGAAACTCCCCGAAGAAGCCGATTACTGGCGCGGCATTCCCGTGTCCGGTTCCACCACCGCAGGAGGCAACCCGTGACCGTTCAACATGCCCCCTCACCGCAGCAGGTGCACACCCGGCGCGGAGCCCTGGAGGTCATCAAGGACTACATGATGACCACCGATCACAAGAAGATCGGCCTGCTGTACATCATCGTGTCCCTCATCGCGTTCAGCGTGGGCGGCCTCTTTGCCGTGGGCATCCGCCTGCAACTGATGGTGCCCAACAACACCCTGCTGGTCGGCAACCTCTATAACCAGGTGTTGACCCTGCACGCCGCCATGATGATCTTCTTCTTCCTGATCCCGATAGGCCTGTTCGGGTTCGGGAACTACTTCCTGCCGCTGCAACTCGGCGTTCGCGACGTGGCGCTGCCCAGGCTCAACAACTTCGCGGTCTGGAGCTTCGTGTTCAGCCTGCTGCTGGTTCTCATCGGCCTGGGCATCGG
Source organism: Deinococcus fonticola (assembly GCF_004634215.1). Taxonomy (NCBI): domain Bacteria; kingdom Thermotogati; phylum Deinococcota; class Deinococci; order Deinococcales; family Deinococcaceae; genus Deinococcus; species Deinococcus fonticola. Next base: position 38,727 of record NZ_SMMH01000022.1, read on the forward strand.
CGGTGCCCCCGGCGTCGGCTGGACGTTCTACTACCCCCTCTCGGTGGACGGCAACCAGACCGGCGTCACGGTCTTCATGGTCGCCATCATCATCAACGGCCTGGGGTCGCTGCTGGGCAGCGCCAACTTCGCCGCCACCATCGTCAACATGCGTGCGCCCGGCATGAGCCTCTGGAAAATGCCGATTTTCGCGTGGAGCATCTTTGCCACCAGCATCCTTCAGCTCATCTCGCTGGGCGGCCTGACCGCCGCGGCCCTCACCACCTACCTGGAATTGAAGCTGGGCGTCAGCATGTTCAACAGCGGCATTCAGGGCGTGCCGGTGCTGTTCCAGCAGTTCTTCTGGTTCTACTCGCACCCCGCCGTGTACGTCATGCTGCTGCCTTACCTGGGCATCGGCGCCGAAATCGCCTCCACCATGTCCCGCAAGCCGCTGTTCGGCTACCGCGTGATGGTGTACTCCATCCTGGCCATCGTGATGGTTTCGCTGGTGGTGTGGCTGCACCACATGTTCGCCGTGGGTGTTCCCGAAGCCTGGCAGATCGCCTTTATGGTCGCCACCCTGATCGTGGCCGTGCCCACTGGCGTGAAGATCTTCAACCTGATCGGCACCATGTGGGGCGGCCGCATCATGATGCGCACCCCCACCTACTGGCTGATCGGCTTCCTGTTCAACTTCCTGATCGGCGGGATCACTGGCGTGTCCCTGGGGATGGTGCCCTTCGACTACCAGGTCACCATGACCTACTACGTGGTCGCGCACTTCCACAACGTGATGATGTTCGGCACGGCCTTCCTGGCCATGGGCGGCATCTACTACTGGTGGCCCAAGATGACTGGGCGGTTCCTGAACGAGAAACTGGGCCTGGTGCACTTCTGGCTCTTCATGATCGGCTCCTGGATGACCTTCCTGCCGCAGTACATCCTGGGCCTGCTGGGCCTGCCGCGGCGCTACTACACCTACCCCGACGGCAACTTCGCCTGGAACGAACTGAACTTCACCTCTACCATTGGCACCCTGATCCTGCTGGGGGGCGGCTTGGTGTTCGTGTGGAACCTGCTCCAGAGCCTCCAGAAACCCATCACCGCCGGCCCCAACCCCTGGGGCGGCTACACCCTGGAGTGGACGAGCAGCAGCCCGCCCGCCGCCTACAACTTCGCGCACGACTTCCCCACCAACTTCCCCACCGAACGCCCCCTGTACGACTGGGAAAAGAGTGGCGAGACCCTCACGCCCGTCGATCCCAAGAGCATTCACCTGCCGCAGGACAGCTGGGGCCCTTTCCTGACTGCCTTCGGCCTGCTGATCATGGGCATCGGCCTGAGCTTCGGGTGGTTCACCAACTGGCAACCCAGCTATGACAAGGTGCAGCCCTTCTTTGCGCTGACGCCCGGCCACAGCACCGTGAACATCGTCGCCAGCGTCCTGCTGTACCTCAGCTTCCCGCTGTTCTTCTACGGCCTCTTCAAGTGGGCCGGCACCCCCGAGTACGACGTGCCCGTCGCCCACCACCACCTCACCAAGTACGACAACGGCTTCATGGGCATGAGTTGGTTCATCATCAGCGAAGTCGGCCTGTTCGCCGTGCTGATCGCCGGCTACGTGTACCTGCGCATCACCGGGCACGCCGAACCGCCCGCGCTGCGCCCCGCCGCCTGGCTGGCCGCGCTGAACACCCTGATCTTGGTCAGCTCCAGCTTCGTGGTTCACAAGGCCGAACACGACCTGCACCACGGCCGCACCAGCTGGGCCCGACTCGGCCTGTTCGTCACCCTGGCGCTCGGCGCCCTCTTCTTCGTGTTCCAGGTGTACGAGTTCAGCCTGTTCGGCGCCGAAAGCGACTGGCGTCAGAACCTGTGGCAGTCCTGCTTCTTCATCATCGTCGGCCTGCACGGCCTGCACATCCTCATCGGCGCGGTCGGCGTGGCCCTCCCGTACTACCAGGCCCTGACTGGCAAGATCGACAAGTACAACCACGGCAGCATTGCCCCCGCCAGCCTGTACTGGCACCTGGTGGACGTGGTGTGGCTGCTGATCGTCGCCATCTTCTACGCCTGGTAAACAGTAGTAGCGGTCAGCACAGGGGAGGCCTCCGGGCCTCCTCTTTCTTGCTGTGGAGGCTACTTGAGCTGCTTGAATAGAACAGCCGGCCACCCCGCCTGCCCAGACCCGAACAATAGGCCATGACCAGCCATGACCTCAGCAGCAGTGAACGGCAATTTAACGCCCAGGCCGACAGGTACGCCAGCAGCGAAGTTCACCGCTTCGGGGCCAGCCTGCCTGTTCTGATCGAGTACGCTGCCCCGACCCGGCAGGATGTGGCGCTGGACGTCGCCACCGGCACCGGCAACACCGCCCTGAGTCTCGCCATGCAGGTCGCCCACGTGACCGGGCTGGACGTGGCCGGAAAAATGCTGGCGCACGCACAGCAGCGTGCCAACGAAGAAGGCAGACTCAATACCCTTTTCGTGCGCGGCAGCGCTGAGGCCATGCCCTTTCCGGAAGAGGCGTTTACGCTGGTCACGGCGCGGCACGCTCCGCATCACTTTCGGGATCTGGCCCGGTTCCTGGCAGAGGCCTTCCGTGTGCTGAAGCCCGGCGGGCGGCTGGTGATCGCCGATCAGATCAGCCCGGCTCCCGACCTCAAACTGTGGATCGACACGTACCAGCAGACCCGTGACCCCAGCCACTTCACCCAGCGCACCGTGGCGGAGTGGCGCGAACTGGCGCAGGCGGCGGGCTTCACCTGGGCAGGAGAGACACTGGTGCCGTACCGCCTGGAGTTTGACTGGTGGGCAGGGCAGGCCGGTTGCACGCCGGACACCGTGCGGCAACTGCGAGAACAGGCGGCGCACCTGACCCCGGCACAGCAGCAGGAAGTCGGCCTGGAAGTCGATGAGCAGGGGCAACTCACCGCACACATCGAGCAGATGATGGTGGCCCGATGGGATAAACGCTGAAGCGGGAACCCTGGCTCACTTCACCTCGTAATGAAGTCAAAGTGATATCACTTTGATAGGAGGAGCGAAGATGAGCAAACTTGAACATACCCCCCAAACCACTGGCCCCCAGGGCGGCGTCTCCAGCCGAAGCGGCATTGCCAGCACCGAACGCCCCGCCTTCGGCCTGCCCGGCATTCCCTTCTTCATCGTGTGCCTCGCCCTGGGTGCCCTGGCCCTCTGGCTGCTCATCGCTGAACAGTTCACCCTGGGCGCCCCCCTTCTGGCCCTCACGCTGTTCCTGGCGGCCGGGTTCTACATCGTGCAACCCAACCAGGCCAAGGTGCTGACCCTTTTCGGACGCTACGTCGGCACCGAACGCCGCAACGGGGTGTACTGGACGAATCCCCTCACCATCCGCAAAAACACCAGCCTGCGCATCCGCAACTTCAACAGCGAACGCCTGAAAGTCAACGACCTGATGGGCAACCCCATCGAAATTGCCGCCGTCATCGTCTGGCGCGTCGTGGACACTGCCCGCGCCGTCTTCGACGTCGAGGATTACGGGCAGTTCGTCGCCATTCAGGCCGAAACTGCCCTGCGGCACCTCGCCAGTCAGTACCCCTACGACAACTTTGCCGAAGAAGGCCTCAGCCTGCGTGGCAATGCCGACGAAATCGCCCAGGCCCTCGGCCAGGAACTCGCGGCCCGCCTCGGTCACGCCGGAGTCGAAGTTCTCGAAGCCCGCCTTTCGCACCTGGCCTACAGCCCCGAAATTGCCGGAGCCATGCTGCAACGCCAGCAGGCCAGTGCCATCATCGCCGCGCGCCAGCAGATCGTCCAGGGAGCCGTCGGCATGGTCGAAATGGCCCTGCGCGAACTGAGCGACCAGAAGATCGTCGAACTCGACGAGGAACGCAAAGCCCAGATGGTGAGTAACCTGCTCGTCGTTCTGACCAGCGAACGCGGTACCCAGCCGGTCGTGAATGCCGGAAGCCTCTACTAGTCATGCCACAATGGGAACCCTCGCATGGCCCCCCGTAAAAACTACCCCCTGCGCCTGAGTCCCGAACTGTACGCCGCCCTCGAACGCTGGGCCGCCGACGAGATGCGCAGCGTGAACGCGCAGATGGAGTTTCTGCTGACGCAGGCAGTACGGAAGGCGGGCAGGTTGAAAGAAAAAGAGGAGAATGAAGCTGAAGAATAGGATTTCAGGTCTGTCGGAAATCCCCCACCCCCAAACCCCCTACCCCGGCTGGGGCAGGGGGCTTTCGCTGCGCTCAGCATGTCGTCGCCGTTTGCGTGGGCTGGCTCTGGGACGCAGCTTAAGGCGGCAGGGCCTTGTGTGCTGAATGTCCGGGTACGGTTCCTATGGCCCGTGCGCTCCGCGCCCGACGGCCTTCAGTCTGATTGATGGACTTCTTTGACTAGTGGGACGATAAAAGACCTGCCCTCTCCTGGGGGAGAGGGTGGAGCCGCGTAGCAGCGGGTGAGGGCTGTTTTACTCGGCTTTGGCTTCTCTGCCCATGAGGGCGGTGACGCCTTGCTGGGGAGTCCATTCGCCGGCGCAGACGTGGGCGACGGCGCGGACGATGGGGAGGTCGTGGCCGTGGGCGGTGGCCCAGTGCTCCAGCAGCCCGGCGGTGCGCAGGCCCTCGATGACTTTGCCGCCCTGCTGGGGATTCTCTGCGCGGGCAATGGCTTCGCCGGCGGCGCGGTTGCGGCTGTGGTGGCTGGTGGCGGTGGCGATCAGGTCACCCAGGCCGCTGAGGCCGTAGATGGTGTCCTCCTGGGCGCCGAGGGCCTGGAGGTAACGGTTCATTTCAATCAGGCCGCGCGTGATCAGGCTGGCTTTGGCATTGTCGCCCAGATTCAGGCCGTCGCACATGCCGGCGGCCAGGGCAATCACGTTTTTCAGGACGCCGCCGAGTTCCGCGCCGACCACGTCGGCACTGGTGTACACGCGCAGGGCGGGAGACATCAGGGCGTCTTGCACGGCTTCCGCCAGGGCCGGGTCGGTGCTGGCCACGACGGTGGCGGCGGGCAGGCCGCGCCCGACTTCCTCGGCGTGGTTGGGGCCACTCAGGACGGCCACGCGCCTGAATCCCATCTGGCCCGCCAGTTCCGTGAGGCGTCCGCCGTCCGGGGCGAGGCCCTTGGCGCACAGCACGAGTCCCAGGTCGCGCGGAAGTTGCTGGAGGAGTTCCGGCACGCCCACGCTGGGCACCACGATCAGGGCGAAGCCGGCATCGGCCACCGCCACTTGCAGGTGAGAAGACACCTGCACGCCCCCTGGCAGCAGGACGCCGGGCAGGTACTCGCGGTTCTCGCGCACCTCGGAGAGGCGGGCGGCAAAGTCGGGGCGTCTGGCCCAAAGGGTCGCGCGTTTGCCGGCGCGGGTGGCGGCGACCGCCAGGGCGGTGCCCCACCCTCCGGCGCCCAGAATGGGGATGTTCACGCCTGTTCCCTCCGGGCAAAGACCCACAGGCGCGGCGTGTCGGGTGTGGGGTCGGCGTAGTCCGGGTACTCCACGATCTCGAAGGTCGAAAAGCCCGCCTGACGCAGCAAGTCCTGAACCTCGGGCGGGTCGTAGCCGCGTTCACGGTGCGTTTCCACAAATTCCTGCATATCCCCCTGCTCCGGCTGAATGCGGCAGAACGCCTGCACCACGCCCACTTCCGCCTGCGGGTCAAAGTGATGCGACCAGTGGTAGTGCACTTCGGCGCCGTCGGCGGCCGTCACCACGCCCTCGATGGCGTCGCCTTCCCACAGTTCACGCACGCCCAGCCGCGTGTTCAGGTCGCAGGCCAGCAGCCCGCCGGGGTTCAGGTGCGCGTGCATCTGCCGGAAGGCCGCGCCCAGATCCTCGCGGCTGAGCAGGTTGTTCAGGCTGTCGAACACGCAGGTGATGAGATCGAACGACCCGTTCAGTGTGAAAGAGCGCAGATCACCCTCTACAAAGGCCACGTCCGGCAGTCGGCGCCGGGCCTCTTTCAACATGTCGGGGCTGCCGTCCAGCCCGGTCACCGTCAGGCCCGCGTGCTGAAGCTCCCGTGTGAATCCGCCTGTCCCGCACGCCAGATCAAGCGCCGATTGCACGTTCACTTCGGCGTCACGGGCGTAGGTCAGCACAAAATCTGCCCAGGCGTCGTACTCGACATCCGCCATGATGGCGTCGTACACGGCGGCCAGAGCGGTAAAAGGAGCGTGCTGCATGGGCGTCACTATAAGTCCTATAAGCCCCGCCCAAGAGGGACTAAAGGCGCCCATCAGCCTGACCGGCATTGTGTGCCCCGCATGAGAGAAGCTGGCCTTGTGAGCAGAAAACAAGGCCAAGTAACGTAAAGGCAACCGCGCCGGAGATTACAGGCTCCCGCGCCAGGAGGAACACCATGAAGAAGATTCTCGCTGTTGCCGCTCTCGGAAGCATTGCCCTCAGCTCGTGCAGCATTTTTGGTACCAAGAGCGCCGCCGTCTCCGGTCAGCTCAAGGGCTTTTCGCCCAACCAGAACCTGCAACTGGCCGTCGTCGGCTACAATCAGGGCAAATACGTCGTGGACGGCAACCAGGCCCAGGTCATCGACAAGTACCTGAGCGGCGGTTACACCCTGACCCTGCCCCGTAACGTTCCCTACGGTACCTACCGCGTGATCGTGTTCCGCGACGCCAACAACAACGGCAGCTACGATCTGGGTGACACCATCCTCAGCAAGGACAACGGCAAACTGCTGGTGTACGTTGCCAAGGACGGCGACGTGTTCGGTGGCACCAAGTACGGCTGGAACGTCTACAACGGCAGCTCTGACATTCAAACCACCATCCTGAACAACTACGACCTCGAAGCTGTGATGCAGTAAGCCCCACCGAATTGCGCGCCCCGGCCTTCACCGGGGGTTTTTTAAGAACCACTCAAAAAGGTTCGGCCAAAAGAAAACTCCCGCCGGAGCGGGAGCGTTCAGTGGTGACCCCAACGGGATTCGAACCCGTATCGCTACCTTGAAAGGGTAGTGTCCTAACCGTTAGACGATGGGGCCACACCACTACAGCTTTTGAAATCACCATTTAAGGGAAGTTTCTTGACTGCCTTTCAAGGGGTGCCGTTTCCGGCACGCACAGAAAGATACAGGGGAAACGGGCATTCGTCAATAGGGCAGCTTCACGATCCTGCTAACGCCACCGGGTAGGTGAGCGTTCCCTCGTAGATGGCGCGGCCCACGATCGCGCCCTCGATGTGTTCCTCGGCCAGCAGGCGCACGTCATCGGTGTTGGCCACGCCGCCGCCCACGATCAAGGTGTTGAGCCAGAGCCCACGCACCTGGCGCATCAGTTCACGGTTCAGGCCCTTCAAGGTGCCGTCCCGCGAGACGTCCGTGAAGATCAGGGTTTCCAGGCCCGCCTCGGCCAGCCCTGGCGTCATCTCAGCCACCTTCAGGCCGCTGCCCCGCGCCCAGCCGTGGGTGGCCACCTCCAGCCCTCCCTCGTCGTTCGGGCGCGCATCCAGGCTGACGATCACGCGCTCCGGGCCGTGAGCGTCGATCAGTTCACGCACCAGTTCCGGGTGCGCAATGGCCGCCGTGCCGATCACCACGCGCTGCACCCCGCTCCTCAGCAGCGCCTCCGCCGCCTCGCGCGAGCGGATGCCGCCCCCCACCTCCACCGGCACCCCCAGCTCCTGAGCGATCAGCTCGATCACCCGGCGATTTTCCCCGCGCCCGGTGGCGGCGTCCAGATCGACCAGATGAACCAGGCCCGCGCCCAGGTTGACCCAGTGGCGCGCTGCCTCCAGCGGCGAATCGAAGTACACCGTTTCGCGTTCGGGGTCGCCCTCGTACAGGCGCACCGCCTGGCCAGCCTGAATATCCACGCACGGAATAATGAGGGGCGTCATTGCGTCAGCATTCATACCGCCAGCATACGGTTCGGCCTGGCACGCCGGGCAAGTTAGACTGAACGGGTTGTGCGAATCGGAATCGTGACTGCCACCTACCTGCCTTCCCGGAACGGCGTCGCCACCAGCACCGCCCTGTTCGCCCAGGGCCTGCGCGAACGCGGACACGACGTGCGCATCTTCGCCCCGCGCCACCCCCAGATGCCCCTGCACGAGCACGGGGTGTACCGCCTGAACGCTTCCTTTGCCGGAGCACGCGCCCTGGGGGCGCCCGCCGACTATCCCATGATGCTGGCCCCCGGCCCCCTGCTGACCAGCAAACTGCCCCTGCGCGACCTCGAAGTCGTCCACACCATGCATCCCTTCCTGGCCGGTCAACTGGCCCTGCGCTGGGCCTGGCACGCCGGTGCGCCGGTCGTTTACACCGCGCACACGCAGTACGAACAGTACCTGCACTACGCCCCCATGCCCAAGCGTGTCAGCCGCGCCGTCGTTCGGCCCCATGTGGCCGCCTTCGCCCGCCGGGTCGGCCGTGTCCTTGCTCCGGGCCGCGCCATGATCGATATGCTCCGTCAGTACGGCTACCAGGGCCAGGTCGACCTGTTCCCCAATCCCGTCAACCTCAGGGCCTTTCAGAAGGCGGACGGACATGACCTCCGCGCCCAGTATCACATCCCCGCAGATGTTCCCCTGGTCATGTCGCTGGGCCGCCTGGCCCCCGAAAAAAACCTGGGTGTCATGCTGCACGCCTTCGAGCAGGCCCGCGCCAGCCGCCCCGAACTGAGGCTGCTCGTCGTCGGGGACGGCCCCAGCCGCGCCGAACTGCAAAACCAGTCGCGCGAAGGCGTCACCTTCACTGGCCCCATCCCTTACGAGCGCGTGCCGCAGGCCCTCGCCGCCGCCGACGTGTTCCTCACCGCCAGCACCAGTGAAGTCCTTCCCATGAGCATGATCGAAGCCCTCGCTGCGCGCACGCCCCTGGTGGCCGCGCAAAGCCCCGCCGCGCTTGACCTGATCGAGGAGGGTGTCAACGGCACGGTTCGCGCCCCCACGCCGGAAGCCCTCGCTGCTGGCCTCCTGCATACGCTCGCGCCCGAGCGCTTACACGTGATGCAAAAGGCGGCCCGTGAAAGTGCCACGCAATATGACCTGCCCACCCGGGCCGCCGCGCTTGAACAGATTTACGAGGAACTGATCGCGGAGAAAAGAAAGAGGAAGTGAGGATGGAGGCCAGAAATTTCGCCACTCCATCGGGGGGTTTATACCTTCATTTCTGCCAGGCGCTTCACGGCTTCGCGTAGTTGTTCGGGCGGTTGCACCAGGGCGAAGCGGACGAAGCCTTCGCCCCTTTCTCCGAAGGCGCGTCCGGGACTGAGAGCGACGCCGGTCTGTTCGGCGGCCCTGACGGCGTAGGCCAGACTGTCAGTGACGTTCGGCACCCGGGCCCAGGCGTACATACTGGCCTGCGGGGGCTGGACTTCCCAGCCAATGCCGTGCAGGGCAGGAATGAGGGCGTCGCGGCGGGCCTGGAACACGCCGGCCCCGGCGCGGCCCACCTCGTCGGGGAGGCCCAGGGCCAGCGCAGCGGCATACTGAATGCCCAGGTAGGGGTGGAAGTCGATGGCGCCTTTTACGCGGGCCAGGGCAGCGATGGCCTGGGCGTCCCCGGCAGCGAAGCCCACCCGGAAGCCGCCCATGTGGTGCGTTTTTGACAGCGAATGGAGTTCGACCACACCCGCCGTACCGGCCTCCAGGGCGGACGGAGCGCGGTAATCCCCAAACGTCAACTCGGCGTAGGGGTGGTCATGGATCAGCAGCGTGCCGCGTTCCCGGCACCACTGTGCGGCCTGCTGAAAAAAGGAAGGGGTGGCCACGGCGGAAGTGGGATTGTTCGGGTAATTCAGGAGCAGCACGCGGGGGTTTGCGTCGTCCGGCACGGCGTTCAGGTCAGGCAGGAAGCCGCGCTCCGGCAGCAGGGGTAAGGTCACGATATTCAGGCCCGCCACGGCCACGGCGCCCAGGTAAGGGGGGTAACACGGATCCGGCAGCAGAATCGAGTCGCCAGGATCGGTGACGGCCAGCAGCAGGTGTGCCAGGCCTTCCTGAGCGCCGATGAGGGGCAGCACTTCGGTGTCGGCGTTCAGGGTCACGCCAAAACGGCGCTTCAGGTAGGCGGCAGCCGCGTCGCGCATTGGTTGCGTATCGCTGAACAGCGGATAGCGGTAGGTGGCAGGGTCGTGCGTCGCCTGGCGCAGCGCTTCCAGCACGGGTTCCGGCGGCTGAAGGTCACTGCTGCCGATGCTCAGGTCGATGATGTCCAGGCCACGCCCGCGCGCCCTTGATTTGGCGGCGTCCATCAACGAGAAGACGCTACCGGGAACAGCCGCTGCACGACGCGAAGACCACATACCGCGAGTGTAGAGCAGATCTCCGCATTCCGTGCTGCGTGGAACACCACTTCGCACCACTCCATTCTTTGTCCTGCTCATCCAAATTCACTCGCTCCCTGCGGGTGGTTTCAGTTCGCTCGACCAAAAAGCACTTCATTCTTTTGTCTCATGCCTGAGCGCAGCTTTCGGGCGGCGTGTCAGTTTTTCTCCTGCGGCCCTTTCATGATGTACCCGCTGCCGATGGGATTTCGCGGCAGGCCTTTCAAGGCCCACTTCAGCCCCAGCGCGGTCAGCACGCCGGTCAGGAACAGCGCCAGCCACGGCAGATCCGGGAAGCCCAGACGTTGCCCCAGGTCGAGCAGGATACCGCCCACCACGTTGCCCACCGCCCCGCCCACGCCCAGACTGATGGAGGAAAAACCGAAGTAGCTGCCCACCAGTTCCGGCGGCGCGAAGCGGGCGGTCAGGGTCTGCTGGGCCGGGAACACCGTCATGGTGCCCAGCGAGTACAGCGCCACGCAGGCCAGCAGGGCCGGGAAGGTCTGCACGAAGGCCATCAGGCCCAGGGCGCTGGCGACCAGCAGCACGCTGCTCATCAGGTTGGCCCGCTTGGAAATCTTTTGATCCAGGTACTGCACCGCCGGGTACTGAAGCAGCACCGCCAGCCCGGCACTCAGGGCATAGATGGGGCCGGTGGCTTTCGCACCGGCCAGGTCAAAGGCTTTCAGGGTAACCAGCACGTTCAGTTGCGTACTCAGAATGAAGTACCCGATCAGCACCAGCGTGAAACGCCGAAACCGCACGTCAGCGGCGGCGACCTTCAGGCCGTCGAATTGCCCGCCGCCCGTGGGCTGCGGTTTCACATGCGGCAGCGTAAAACCCATGACCAGTGCCGCCAGCAGATACACCACCCCGGCGGCCATGGCCGCTGTTCTGAAGCCCAGGCCCATCAAAGCCGCGCCGATCAGCGGGCCGGTCACCATGCCCAGGTTTCCGAAGATGCTCATGAGGCTGAACATGCGCGTGCGGTCTTCCGGGCGGGTCACCGCGGTCAGGGCGGCATTCTTGGGCGCGTCGAACAACCCGCCCCCCACCCCGGCCACCAGCGAGGCCAGCAGCAGCACCGGCAGGGTGGTGGCAAAGCCCATCCACACGAAGCCCGCCATGCGCAGCAGGCACCCGGCCAGGATCAGCGGTTTCGGCCCACTTCTGTCCGACCACGCCCCGCCGAACACGGTCAGGCCCTGCTGCGTCAGCTGGCGCAGGCCCAGCACCAGCCCGATACTGGCCGCCGCCCACTTCAAGTCCCCCACGAAGTGCACGGTCACCAGTGGAATCACGGCAAAAAACCCGCCCCACATCAGGAAGTTGGCGAACATCAGGCCCAGTTGCGCCGCAGAAGGTCGGAAAGAAACGGGCGGCGCGGTCTGAACAGTCACAACCCCGAGGGTACTCCTGTGGCTGCGCCAGGGACGGTAAGCCAAATGACGGAGAACAAAACCGGCTCCGCCCGCGAAGCCCTACCCTGAACGGTACGCATGACCACCACCGACCATCTCCAACGTATGCCAGACTCCGTAATGTTCCGTTTCCAGCGTGGCGACGAAAAAGGCGAAAGCCGGGGTTTTCCAGCGTGTCCTTGCCAGACATTCGGACGTGCCCGGGACAGGGCAGCGGGCGCGAACATGCAACGGGGCAGGTCGGCATGAGTGCCCTGACGGAACTCTCTCCTGGCGTTCACTTTTTTCCCAGCGCCGTGAACAGTGTTGTGGTCGAGGACGGTCGCGGCGGCGCTCTGCTGGTCGATACCGGCCTGGACGACTCGCATGGCCGGAAACTGCTCCGGGCCTTAGCAGAGGCGGGGTTAATCCCCACGGCCATCCTGAACACCCACAGTCACGCGGATCACCACGGCGGAAATACCTTCATCCTGAAGAAATTTCCACACCTGCCTGTCTATGCGCCGCCGCTGGAGGCCGCCATCATCCAGCACCCCGTGCTGAAACCACTGTCGCTTTACGGCGCCTCCCCGCTCCCTGACCTGCGCACCAAGTTCCTACTCGCCCCGGCCAGCCCCGCGCAACCCCTTCAGAGTGGCCCTCAAAGTGTCGGTGGGGCAGGGGTGGAACTGATCGAGATTCCCGGCCACGCCCTGCAGATGTACGCTGTGCGCGTCCGGGACGTGCTGTACGCCGCCGATGGACTTTTCGGCAAGGACGCGCTGGCAAAACACCCGCTCACCTTCTGCGCCGATTCCGCCGCACAGAAGGTCAGCGCCCGCAGGCTGGGCGAGTTGAACGGGGTTCGCGTCGTGTTGCCCGGCCACGGGGAACCTACCCCGAACCTCGCGGAACTGGCGGCCCTGAACCTGGCCGCTTATGAGCGCACCACGCAGGCAGTGCTGGCCGCCGTGCAAAATGGCGAGGCCAGCATCGACGATTTGCTGGCCCGCGTGTGCAGTGCGCTGGGGGCCGAAATGACTCATGCCGGGGCGATCGTCCTGAACCGCGCCGTGGTCAGCGCCCATCTCACGGAACTGGTGCAGGGCGGGCAAGTCCGGGCCTTTGTCGCCGGCAACCGGTTGCTGTTCGCGCCGGAATCGTGAAGAAAGACGGTATTGGGCATCGTCCAGCCGCGGCGTAGCGTGAAGCCATGACGAAAAAAACCAGCAAAGACAGCCCCAAAGCCGGAGCCAAGAAAACGGCCAGCCGCAAAGACAGCAAAGACAGCGTCCCCGCAGGGAAGCCGGGTGTACGCGCCAGCGGTGAAGCGCACGCCGACGCCGCGCACCTGCGCACCACCAACAATGCCCTGGTGGATCACGCCTACCTGACCGAACAGGAATTCGGCGTGGTGGCCGAGACGCTGCAACGCAACCTGGCGACCACCATCTCCCTGTACCTGAAATTCAAGAAGTACCACTGGGACATCCGGGGCCGTTTCTTCCGCGACCTGCACCCCGCCTATGACGAGTTCATCGACATGATCTTCCCCAGTATCGACGAGCAGGCCGAGCGTCTGGTGGCGCTGGGGGGCAGCCCCGCCGCCGCGCCCGCCGATCTGGAACGCTACAGCGTGGTCAGAGTTCCGCAGGAAACCGTCCGGGACGCCCGCACCCAGGTGGCTGACCTGGTGCAGGACCTGTCGCGCGTCGGCAAAGGCTACCGCGACGACAGCCAGACCGTCGAGGAAGCCAACGACATGGCCACCACCGACATGTACAACCAGTACGCCCTGACCATCGACAAGATCCGCTGGATGCTGCAGGCCATGATGGACGACGAACAGATGAACTGAAGAAGATCCTGGGCTTGAAAAGCCCGGCGCAAAAGGGCAGAGAGGAGAGGGGCAACCCCCTCATTCTCTGCCCTTGTGTTATTTTTCTTTCGTGGAGCGGATTCTTGTGAGTGCCTGCCTGCTGGGCGAGCGCGTGCGTTACGACGGGCGGGCGGCCGCGTGGGAACCGCCGGCCCTCTGGCTCAAGTGGCAGAGGCAGGGGCGGCTTCTACCGTTCTGCGCGGAGTGCGCGGCGGGTTTTGCGGTGCCTCGGCCCAAGGCCGAACGCCTGGGTAAGCAGGTCGTGGAGCAAACCGGGGCGGATGTGACCGCCGACTTCAGGCGCGGGGCAGAACTGACCCTGGCCTTCGCCCACCGGCATAGCATTCGCCTGGCCGTCCTCAAGGAGAAAAGCCCGTCGTGCGGCGTGAACATCATTTACGACGGTTTCTTCAGTGGGCGGCAGATCACGGGTGAGGGCGTCGTGGCGGCGCTGCTTCGTCAGCACGGCATTCAGGTGTTCAGTGAACACGAGCTGGAGCGGGTTCAGCCGTGGCTTGAAGTTCAGTGAGGGGTGGCTTTCTCCACTCACGTTGCCCCTACACTGCGCTCTCGTCTGCTGTCTTGAAGAAAAGCGACCTCCGGCCCTGGCCTGATGGCGGATGCGCCGCGCGGCGTGGCCTGTCAAAGTGAACAGGGATGACGTACCGCGAATTCCTGCCTGACTCCCGCTTGCGGGCGCTGGTGCGGGTGTACTGGCAGATAGAGGAACACCACGACCTGGCCACCCAGGAACATATGTTAGGGTACTTCGTGCTGCACGAAAGCCGCCAGCAGCGTGCCGGCCGCTTCGACAGCGCGCACCTGAACCCCTTTGCTCAACTGAGCGGCGCCCTCGCGTACCCGGAGGTAAGGCGGCTGGTCACGGTCAACGTGCTGTTCATCCTGCCGTTCAGCCTCATGGGGGTGGGCTTGCCGCTGCTGCGCGACTCGCTGGGCTGGGGGCCGGGCGAGACCAGCACCGTGTACATGGTCGTGGGCGTGTGCGACATCCTGGCGCAGGGTTTCCTGCTGCCGCACCTGATCAGGTGGCTGGGCGAGAGAGGCGTGGCGCAACTGGGCCTCGGCATGGGGATCGTGGGGCTGATCAGCTACGTCTTGCTGCCCTTTTACCCGCTGGTTCCCCTGATCTACGCCAGTGTACTGCTGTTCGTCACCGGGGAAGGGATTTTTACCGCCACACAGGGCGCCCTGCTCTCGCTGGCCGCGCCCGCCGACCAGCAGGGCCGCGTGCAGGGCGGCGCACAGGCCTTCAGTGCCCTTTCGCAGGTGATCGGGCCGCTTCCGGCGGTCAACTTTCGGCCCCAGCCTCACCTTCGGAACGGGCGCGGCGCTGGTACTGGTCGCGCTGGGCGTCCTGACCGGAAAGGGTACGGCAGGGGCGCGGGAAGCGGTGGGTGAATCATAGAAAGTGAATCGTGGAAAAAGCGTGGAGAGATGGGATTTCTTGCTCCTCCCTCCACGCCTTACTCTTCTGGCTCGGCCCATTCCTCCAGCAAATACTGGAGCCTCGTCTGGGCGTTTTCCTGGCTGCCGTACACGCTGCGAATCAGTTCCCCGCCGGGTGCGAAGGCCAGCCAGTGCGGCGTGCCTTCGGTGGCCCAGGCACGGGCAAAAGAACCGTCCAGGTCGAGGGCCACCGGGAACGGTAACCTGGCGAAGTCACGCGCGAACTTCAGCAGCGTGGGTTCCACCTCATCGCGTTGAAAGAACTTATGGCCGTAACTGGTGTGAACCGCCAGCAGATGAACCCGTTCACCAAACTCCGCGTGCAGGCGCTTCAAAAAGGGAATGCCGCGCGATACGCAGCCCGGACATTCCAGGTTGAAGGTCATCACCAACCCCGGTCTTTGCCATTCGGCAGGCGGCGGCAGGGGAGAGCCATGCACGAAATCGGACAGGGCGGGCCAGTTCATGCTCCGCAGTATTGCCATTTTGCCCTTATTAAAGGCCAAAAAATCGAGAGGCAACCTTCACCTCCCGACTCTTTCCCTGCCGGCTTTTGGCGCTGTGCGTTCAGGTCAGGCCCAGTTTCCGCGCTTCGTACCACAGGAATTCGCGGGCGTTGGGGTGCGCGGCGTGCTCGATCAGCATGGCGGCCTGGCGTTTCTCGTCGTACCCGAGAATTTCGGCGGTGCCCTGCTCGGTGATCACGGCGGTCGGCTGGAAGCTGGTGGTGGGTTCGCGCAGGATGGGCACGATGGTGCTGACCTGCGCCTTGGGGTGCCAGCTTCTGAGGGCCATGATGGCCTGACCGCCGGGCGCGTGCAGTGCGCCCACGATGAAGTCGGTCTGACCGCCGAACCCGCTGAAGATGCGGGCGTTGATGCGGCTGGCGTTCGCCTGCGCGAACAGGTCGACTTGCAGGGCGGTGTTCACGCTGGTCATGCCGGGCTGTTTGCTGATCTCGGTGGGGGCGTTGGTCGTCTCGGTGCGCAGCATCCTGATCTGGTCGTTGCCGTCCATCCAGCGGTACAGTTCCTCGCTGCCGAACGCGAACGACGAGATGATTTTCCTGTCCGGGTCGAGGGCGCCGGCGTGCAGCAGGCTCAGCACGCCGTCGCTGAACATTTCGCTCCATACCCCCAGGTTCTTCAGGCCCGTCAGGCCTTGCAGCACGGCGTCCGGCACCTCACCGATGCCCAGCTGCATGGTCGCGCCGTTCTGCACGCGGCTGGAGACGCGCTCCCCGATTTTCATGGCGGACTGGGCCGCGTCCGGGGCCTGGCCGGTGCGGGCAGGTGGGGTAGGCAATGGTTCATCTACTTCCAGTATGGCGTCGAAGATGTCTGTGTCGTACTCGCCGTCCCCGAAGGTGTAGGGCATCTGCCTGTTCATCTGCGCGATGATCAGGCCCCCACCCTTGCGGCACGCTTCGATGGCGGCGGGCAGGATGTTCACCTCGACGCCCAGCGAGACTTTGCCGTTGCGGGGCGTGGACGTGTGAATCAGCAGCACTTCGGGCTTGCGGGTGGTGCCGAACAGGATGGGCACCATGCTCAGGCGGGCCGGAATGTAAACCAGCCTGGCACTGCCGCGCATGCCCGCCCCCACGAACGACGTTTCGTACGTCACGCCGTCGCGCCGGGGAAGGCCCTGGGGGGCGTTCAGGCCACTCAGGCGGTAAGTGGGCAGGGTTTCGTCGAGCAGGTGCAGCAGCCGCCACGGCACGGCCTGGTTGCCACTCATGATGACGCGGGCGTCGTCCGGCAGGCGTCGGCTTTCCAGCAGCGCCTTGATCTGCGATTCGGACATGGTATTCAGCGCTTTCTGAGCTTTCATTTGCCTTTATTGTGCACCTGAGGGTCAGGGGGGTGTCCTGTCAGGCGGATCATGGGTGAACCAAACATAGCCAAAGGAAAGTGCTGTCAGGCGGGGCAAAAAAGGCCTGTGCTGAACGGGAGCCAACCCGGCTGCTCGCGCGTCCCTCCTGGCCCCTGACAACAAGAAGCCCGCGCCAGTTGCTTCGGCGCGGGCTTTCTGTTTTTGTTCGTTTACACGCTGATTTCAGCGAAGCGGGCATTCTCGCGGATGAATTCCTTGCGAGGAGCCACGTCGCTGCCCATCAGGGCGTCGAAAATCTCGTTGGCGATGATCAGGTCGTCAATGCTGACCTTTTTCAGCACGCGGGTCTCGGGGTTCATGGTGGTTTCCCAGAGTTGCTCGGCGTTCATTTCGCCCAGCCCCTTGAAGCGCTGGATTTCGTACTTCTTGCCGTCTTTGTTGGCCTGCGCCACGTGTACTTTGAGTTCCTCGTTGGTGAACAGGTACGTGCCCTTGTTGTTCTTCGTCTGTGCGCCCACGGTGATCTTGTACAGCGGCGGCTGGGCGATGTACAGGTAACCGTGCTCGACGATGGGGCGCATGTACCGGAAGAAGAAAGTCAGCAGCAGCGTGGTGATGTGGCCGCCGTCCATGTCGGCGTCGGTCATGATGACGATCTTGTGGTAGCGCAGGTTCGACAGGTCGAAGTGCATGCGGTCGCCCGTGCCTTCCACGCCCGCGCCGATGGCGCCGATCAGGCTGCGGATTTCGGCGTTTTTCAGGATCTTGTTCAGCTCGGCCTTCTCGACGTTCAGGATCTTGCCGCGCAGGGGCAAAATGGCCTGGAAGCGGCGTTCACGTCCGCCCTTGGCGCTGCCGCCGGCGGAGTTCCCTTCCACGATGAACAGTTCGGATTCGCTGGGATCCTGGCTGGAGCAGTCCGCGAGTTTGCCGGGCAGGTCGTCGTTTTCAAGCGGGTTGGCGCGGCGCACCAGGTCACGGGCCTTGCGGGCGGCGTCACGGGCGCGGGCGGCCTCGGCAGCCTTCTCGACGATGGTCTTGCCGACTTTGGGGTTCTCTTCAAGGAACTCCGCGAACTTCTCGCCGACGATGGCGTTCACGGCGGTCTGCGCCTCGCTGTTCAGCAGTTTGACCTTGGCCTGAGACTCGAACTGGGGGTCGCCCACTTCCACGCTGACCACACAGTAGATGCCTTCGAGCAGGTCGTCGCCGCTGGGCAGGGGGTTCCCGGCCTTGATCAGGTTTTTCTCTTTGGCGTACTTGTTCAGCACGCGGGTGTAGGCCATCTTGAACCCTGTGATGGGCGTGCCGCCGTCGCGGGTGCGGATCATGTTGGCGTAGGTCAGGATGTTGTCCGACGCGTAGGTGTTGGCGTGAATGAAGGCCACGCGCACGTTCACGTCGCTGTGGTTGCCAGCCATGGTCACGGGCTGGTCGTACAGCAGCTTGTCGGTGTCGGTCACCAGGGCGCGGGCAAAGTTGGCGATGCCGCCCTTCTCGTGCAGCACCTCCTCCTTGATCTCGCCGCCGTGCAGTTCCTTGCGCTCGTCACGCAGCACGATCTTCAGGCCGGTCAGGTAGGCGAGTTCGCGCATGCGGTTGCGAATGCGGTTGTAATCGAACTCGTTCTTGAACTCCTTGAAGATGCCGGGATCCGGGTGAAAGGTCAGTTTCGTCGACCACTTCACGTCTCTGGGCGTGTCCCCGAGCACTTCCAGGGGTTGCACCAGGTTGCCCTGCTCAAAGCGGACGTGGTGCAGTTTTCCGCCCTTGTTTACAACCACATCCAGGAATGTGGAGAGCGCGTTCACCACGGTGGAACCCACGCCGTGCAGGCCGCCGGACACCTTGTAAGCCCCGCCGCCGAACTTGCCCCCGGCGTGCAGTTCGCTGTAGATGACCTCGATGGCCGGGCGGTTCTTGCCTTTCATAATGTCGACCGGCACGCCGCGCCCGTTGTCGATGACCGTGGCTGAGCCGTCCTCGTGCATGGTGATGTGCACTTCGGTGGCGTACCCGGCCAGGCCCTCGTCGATGGCGTTGTCGATGATTTCGGTCAGCAGCTGGTGGTAACCGTCGATACCCGTGCCGCCCTGCACGTACATGCCGGGGCGCTTACGCACGGCGTCCATGCCCTCAAGCACCTGAATGTCGGCGGCGGTGTAATCGGCCTTGGCTTTCTGGCGCTCGGCCTCGGTGATCTGCTGGATTTCACTGACCTGTTCCTGCGTGTCGGTCTCGTTTTCCAGGGTAGCCGTCAGTTCTTCGGTTTGCGTCATGCTTCTCCTGCGCCGTCTGCCCGTGGGGAACAGAGGGGTCTGTGTCTCGAAAAGTGGCGAAAGCCCTTCCAATACGGCTTCGGCAACATGAATAGTATACCCCAGGAGCTGAAACGGGTCAAATTTATTCTGTTATTAGCGTAATCATGAGGGGCCGTTAGAGCGGCGTCTGTTTACCGGAAAATGACGTGTGGGATGACTGATTTTTATATCCGCCACTCTTTTCACGGAACAGCCTGCGCGTGTCCCTTCGCATAGCGGCCTGCGAACCGGCAGAATGGAGGGCACCGATGCACCACGCCCGCCAACTCTGTCTGCTTCTGCTGCTGACTGCCCCCCTGACCGGCCCAGCCGGAGCGACCCCGCCCCAGCCGAGCGGCACGGCCCCCGGTGCGGCCGTTGCTGCGTCCGCCAGACCCTCGCCCGCCGAACCCTCCTCCGACGCGCTGCCCAATCCCTTCCAGCCCCGACCAGGGCCGCAGAGCCCCCCGGCCGCGACCACCCGGACATCAGCCACAGCATCAGCCGCCCCCTGCGCCCTGCCGGTCGGGCCGCTACCGGGCGCCACCCGCGCCGTCATCGTGCTGGATACCAGCGGCAGCATGCGCGGCATCGGGGACGGGCAGGCGAACATCTTCGGGAAGGTCAAGGACAGCATCGCCAGGTATGTACACTCGGCGCAGCCCGACCAGCTGGAACTGATCACTTTCGACGGCGGCCTGCGCACCCGCCGCAGCTACGCCCTGCCTGGCGACCAGCCGCGCTTCGACACGGACCTCCGGGCTTTGCAGGCCGACGGGCGCAACACCTACCTGTACCGCAGCCTGCAGGCCGCCCTGACCCCCCTGACGGGCGCGGACAGATACCTGACCAACGTGTTCGTCCTGACCGACGGCATCGACAATGACCGCCGCCGCACCGAGACGGCCCGGAGTGCCGTGAACGCCTTCCGGGGCCGCGGGCCGCTGGATACGCTGACCTACATTGCCCTGGGAACCCAGATTCCCGCCGACGCCAGAGACGCGCTGAACAGCAGCGATTACGCCACGGGCCTGACCCTCCCGGTGGGGCAGGTGCCGACCCTGGCCCGCCTCGGCACGCACGTTCAGCGCGTCACAGACGCGGCGCACATTCCCGTCCCGTTCCGTGACGGCACCACCGTGACCCTCGCCCCGAACGCGGCCGGCGTAGGTCTCACGCAACCCCTTGTCCAGGGCGGCGAGGTGGCCCTACACCTTCCTGCCCGCCTGCCCCACGGCACGCCGGCACTGCTCTGCAGCGTGCCCAGCCCCACCGAAAATGTCGTGTTTCCCCGCCCGCAGCGCCTGCTGCTCGACCTGAACGTGGGCAAAGAAGGCAGCGGGCTGCTGTGGCTGAACCCCGGCGCTGACCTGGCCCTCGCCCCCGGCGAGGCGGCGGTGCTGCGTTACCGCGCCCTGAACGGCACGTTGCTGGCCGGCTCGCTGCTGGACAGCGCGGCCCTGCGCCTGCCCCCGACACCGGGGGGCATCGACGCTACGCTGGAGCACCAACCCGGCGCCCACGAGTTCGCGGTGCGCTTGGTCAATACCGGCACCCTGAAAGCGCAGATCCTGACGCCACAACTGCAACTGGCCACGGGCCAGCCGGGTAGAGGCCAACAGGGAATGGGCCGCCTCATCGACCTGCCCAGCGTGACCCTGCAACCCGGCAACGCGCCCGCCGGAACGCCTGGGCGCACGCCCCTGACCACGAATACGCCCGCCACGACTACCTCTGGCGTGCAGCCCTGGCGCTGGCTGCTGTGGCTGCTGTCCCTGCTGGCCCTTTGTGCCGCCGGGTGGTGGTTCCTGTCGCGTTCCCGGCGCAAGACCCGCCGCGCGCGCCGGCCGCTGCCCACCGTCAGCGGCGTTCCTGCCCCCACCATTCAGGGCATCGAGTACCGCGAGGATCGCACTCTGGCACTGGTCAGCGGCGACGGGGACGTGAGCAGTATCGCCGCGCCCCTCGGCGGGCCGTTTGACCTGGGCCGCCTGGCCCGCGTGCCCCTGCTCAGCGGTCTGCGGGCTGAACAGCACCTTGACGGCCTGAAAATCCTGAACATTCCCGGCGACCTGGAAGTCAGTCAGGGTGGCCGCCTGATCGTGACCGGGGACGAAATCCGCCCCGGCACGCTGCTCGGCGTGGAGGTCGCCCGGCAGGCGCGCGCGCCCCACGCGCCGCTCGGCTCGCTGGTGGGGCTGGGCTTACCCCTCACCCTGAAACCCGACGGCGTGACCCTCCACATCCAGGGGCCATACGGCACGCACGCCCTGACGCTGCAACTCGGCGTGACCGACCTCGGCGACGCCTTCAATGCCCCCGCCTTCGCCGGACTGAAATTCAGCACCAGCGGCCCCAATATCCTGCTGGCCGACGTTCCGGACGGCATGACCCTCACCCGGCAGGGCGAGAGCGCCCCGCTGCGGCCCGGCACGTACCTCAGCGGAGAAACCGTCATTAGCATTCCTACCAACGAGTAAAACGCGGAAAAAGACTTGGTACATCTACACTCCACGATCCCGGCTGCCCCGCTACACTGCCCCTCACTGCGTCCCACGCCCAACGAGACCCCATGGATATCCTGAAACAGATTCACGACCTGCAACTGCCGCCCCTCCTGCCCCTGCCGCTGTGGCCCACGCCCATCGCCCTGGTCACCTTCATCCTGTTCCTGTGGAGTTTTGGCCCCGCCCTGAAAACGGAAGTGCGTTTCGCCTTCCTGGTGTGGTTGCGCCTGACCTGGGCGGCCCTGCTGATCCCGGCCGTCACCGGCGTCATTCTGGCGGTGGGCGGCCTGAGGGTTCCCAGCGCCACCGACGCGGGGGGCGGCCTGAGCAAGTACGGCTTCAGGGTCGACCCGCAGCGCGACCTGGAGCACCTGATGTACGTGGCGTTCGCCCTGGTCAGCCTTTACGTCATTGAAATGCTGATCAAGGGCCGCCTGGTCGAGCACCGGGTGGGCCTGAAATTTTTGCCCGTCGTGACGCTGTTCCTGTACGGCTGCGCCTACATGATCGGGCGCGTCGCCACCTTCCCCGGCAACGGTGTGTAATAGGCGGCCCGCTGGGAGAAAAGAATTCTGGTTGGCCTGCCGTTCCCGGTTTCACCTGCCCGCAGCGGGTGTGAGGAAGCCCGTCAGCTTCAATTCATCCAATGTTGACAAGAACATGCTGGAGTAACGATCCGGATGCGTCGCCCTTTTCTGCTGTTTTCTCTTTGCCTGACCCTGTGTGCCGCAGACGTTTGGGCGGCCCCGGCCAGTGTGACGGTCAAGAAGGGGGATACCCTGTACAGCCTCTCACGCCGGCACGGGCTGAGCGTGCAGCACCTGCGTGACCTTAATGGCCTGCCAGACAACAAGATCGCCGTGGGGCAGGTGCTTAAGCTGAGTGGGCCGCCCACCACACCCCAAGCCCCTGGAAAGCCAGCAGCCCCTGTACCGCCAAAAGCCCAGGCCGCCGCCCCAGTCCTGGCAAAGAAAAGCCCAGCGAAAAAAAGTCCAGCACAACAAAGCCCGGCGAAAATTCCGCCCACGCCCACCAAAGCGCCGGCGGCCCTGAAACGCAACGCGCAGGGCGACGTGATTTATACCGTGAAAAGTGGCGATTCGCTGGGCAAGATTGCCGCGCGGCACCGCACCAGCGTCGCTCATTTGAAGGCCCTGAACGGCCTGACGAGCAGCGCCATTCAGGCGGGGCAGACCCTGCGCCTGACCGGAGCGCCGCTCAGGCCGAAAGGGCCGGCGCAGGCAGTGAAGCCCGCGCCCACTGTGAAGCCGGCCGTGAAGCCTCCAGTGAAGCCGCCCGCGAAAATCCTGGCCAGGCCCGCGCCGACCCCGGCGGTGAGGTGGTACACCGTGAAAAGCGGCGATACCCTAGGCAAAATCGCGGAACGCCACGCCATCACCGTGCGGCACCTGCAGGCGCTCAACGGCCTGAAGGGCACCACCATTCAGGCCGGGCAGCAACTGAAACTCAGCGGCCCGGCCTCCGCCCAGGTCGCCCGCACACCCGTCAAACCGGTGAGCGCGCAGCCCACCCGTTACACCGTGAAAAGCGGCGATACCCTCGGCAAAATTGCGGGCCAGTACGGGGTCAGCGTGGCGGCCATTCAGGGCGCCAACCACCTGAAGGGTGACGTGATCGCGCTGGGGCAGCGCCTCACCATTCCTGCCAGGGGGGGCACTCCCGTCAAACTCCCCCCGGCCCTGCCGCCCGGCATGGAAGCCCGCCTGGTGTACACCTACGAGCGCGTCAAACCCGGCGAGACCCCGGACGGTTTCGCAGCCCGCTTCAACGTGACTGCTGCGCAGGTTCGCGGCCTCAACGCCCTGAGTACCGTCAACCAGATTGTCCCCGGCGCGAAACTCCTGGTGCCGCGCAAAATGGCGGTGCCCATTCCGCCGGCCCCGCGCACGCCGCCCGTCACTTACCGCAGCGTCACCGTGCAGGGAGTGAATGTGCAGGTCATTCGGGTGGACTTACGCCACCGCAACGTGCTGGTCGCCCCGGTGTTGCCCACGCGCGGCCTGAACTTCGGCACGGGGGCCACGGTGCGCAGCCTCACCAACACCAGCGGCGCCCGCGCCCTCGTGAACGGCAGTTACTTTCACCCACACACCTACGCGCCCGCCGGGGACATCGTGATGCAGGGCCGCCTGCTCACCTGGGGCCGCATTCCCGCCGCGCTGGCCATCACGCCGGACAACCGCGCCAGCATTCAGGGCACCGGACGCGGCTTTTTCACCCGGCCCGGCGACACCACCTGGGCGGGCATGGAAACGGTCATCGCCACCGGCCCGCGCATCGTTCAGGGCGGCAACGTGGCCAGCACCTTCAGCAGTATCTTCCGCGACCCGGCTGTCTTCGGGGCGGCCGCCCGCAGCGCCATCGGCCTGGCCAGCAGCCGCGACCTATTGCTGGTCAGCACGCACACCAAAGTCAGCGTGGGCCAGATGGGCCGCATTATGGCAACCCTCGGCGCCCGCGACGCCCTGCTGCTCGACGGCGGCAGCAGCGCCGGCCTGTCGTGGAACGGCTCGGTCGTCCTCGACAGCATCCGCAAGGTCAGCTACGGCATCGGCGTGTTCACTAACTACACCGGCCGGCGCTACGCCCGCTGAAGAGGGCCAGTCGGGTTCACAGCCGGGCGAAGGTCAGCCGCATGCCCGCCAGCTGAAACCCGGCGCGGGTGATGTTTCTTTCGCTGGGCGTGCCGGGGGTCACGAACACGCTGGCGAGGGCTGCGCCCTGTTCGCGGGCCAGGTGCAGGCGGTGCGCGAGGAGGGCGGTCTGGGCGCCGCGCCCGCGACCGTCGGGGACGGTGGAGGCCGCGTACAGCGCGGCCACGTCCCCGGTGACCTGCATGGCGGCGGTGGCGATCACCTGGCCGCCCTCTTCCTCTTTGGCGGCGAAGCGTTGCACGTGCGGATGCCGGCCCACCAGGCGCATGATGTTCAGCGTGTCCTCCCCGAACCCCTGCGCCGAGAGCCGCGCCCACGTTTCGGGGTCAGGTTCAGGGCGGATAGGCAAAGCCGGGCGTTCCGGCAGGTGGGTCAGGTCGTGCGCGTACACGTGCAGGACATAAGAGACGGCGTAGCCCTCTGCCCGCAGCAGGGGCAGCAGGGACGGGGCCACGTGCGACAGGGCGTGCAGCGTGACGGGCTGATCGGCGTCCCGGCAGAACGCCTCCAGTTCGCGCAGTTCGGCTGGCGTGGGCAGGCGGGAACCGTCGAACCAGGCAATGTCCAGCGGCGTGTTCTGCCCACTGCCCACAGCGGTGAACGGCCCGATCTGCCGCACTTTTCCCCCGGTGTGGCGGTGCGCGGCGACTTCGCCGGCGTTGATGCGTTGCAGGGCGTTCATGCCGGCCAGTGTAAAGCGTGGTGGTGTTGGAACAGGCCCGCCTGGAGCGGGTAAGCCACTTCGCGTAACGGGACTCTGCTCCTGAAGCCGTACCATACTGGGATGAAGTTGATGTCCTTCCGTTCCGTCGTCCCCCCACAGGTGCGGCATTGAAGCCCGAACAGGTGCAGGCCCAGTTGACGCGCGTGCTCAGCGAGGCCATCTCGGAGCTGCGTGACCCGCGCGTGCCCATGATCGTCACGGTGGATCACGTGCACGTGACGCCCGATTACGGCCTGGCCCGCGTATACGTCAGCAGCATCGGCGGCAACATGCCCGACCTGCTCTCGGCCCTCAACCACGCCCGGGGGCATCTGCAACGCGAGGTGGCCCACCAGGTTCGCATGCGCCGCACGCCCATGCTGGAGTTCCGCGACGCGGCGGACTCTCGCTTCTGAGCAGGGCCACCTGAAGGAAGAATCCTTCTGGGTTTGGCTTTCTGCCCGGCCCAAAGAAGGACCTTTCGAACCCATGCACTAGCCTGACGGCATGTCCTTTTCTACGGAAACCGAGCTGCGGGTGCGTTACGCCGAGACGGATGCCATGGCGGTGGCCCACCACGCGAATTACCCGGTGTGGTTCGAGGTGGGCCGCACCGACCTGATGCACGCGCTGGGGGTGTCCTACCGCGAGATCGAGGCGCGGGGCTACTACCTGATGCTCAGTGACCTTCAGGTGCGTTACCGCCGCGCCGCCCGCTACGACGACCGCCTGAGCCTGACGACGCGCGTGGCCGAGGTACGCAGCCGCACCGCGAAATTCGCCTACGAGTTGCGGCGCGTGAACCCGGACGGCAGCCGCGAACTGCTGGCCACCGGCGAAACGCACCACATCGCCACCGACAAGACCTACCGCCCGGCCCGCTTCCCGGACGACCTGCTGGACCTGCTGGGCCGCGAGTAACGGCCCGGCTCAGCTCAAAGTACGGATCAGACGGTGACTTTGCGCCGTTGCAGGGACTGGTGCGCCAGCGTCAGCAGTTCCTCGGTTTCGTCCCAGGCGATGCAGGCGTCGGTGACGCTCACGCCGGGTTTCAGCCGGGTGATGTCCTGCGCAATGGGCTGTTTGCCGGCGTGCAGGTTGCTTTCCAGCATGACGCCGCGCAGGGCCCCGGCGCCCGCCTGCACCTGATGCAGCACGTCGCGGAACACCAGGTTTTGCCGCGCGTGGTCGCTGCCGCTGTTGGCGTGAGAGCAGTCCACCATCACCGCGGGCGTGACGCCGGCCGCCGTCATCAGGTCGGCGGCTTCCTTCACGAACTGCGGGGCGTAATTCGGGCCGTTCCGTCCACCGCGCAGAATCACGTGGCCGTGCGGGTTGCCGCGCGTGTGCACCACGATGGGGTGACCGTCGTCATCCACCGAGAAGAAGGTGTGCGGGTGGGCGGCGGCCACCACGGCGTCCACCGCGAGTTTCAGGCCGCCGCCCGTGCCGTTCTTGAAGCCCATCGGGGCACTGATGGCGCTGGCGATGGCGCGGTGCGTCTGCGACTCGGTGGTGCGTGCCCCCAGGCAGGCCCACGACACCGCGTCGAAGAAGTACTGCGGGGCAAACGGATCAAGCAGTTCGGTCGCCACCGGCAGTCCCAGGTCGGCCACCGCGACCATCAGTTCGCGCGTGCGTTCCAGGCCCTTGTTCATGTCGTTGCTGCCGTCCATATCCGGGTCGAGCAGGAAGCCGCGCCAGCCCACGGTGGTGCGCGGTTTATCGACGTACACCCGCATCTGCACTTCCAGGCGGTCTTTGACCTGCTCACGCAGTTCCCTCAGGCGCCGGGCGTATTCCAGGGCCTGGGCGAAGTCGTGCACACTGCACGGCCCCACCACGACCAGCAGGCGGTCATCTGCGCCGCTCAGGATATCGACCACCGCCTGCCGGCCGGCCAGCACCGTTTCTTCGGCGCGGCGGGTCAGCGGGTGGCGGGTCTTGAGGTCACGCGGCGAGCACAGGGGCGTGAACCCGGTGACGTTCAGGTTCTCGATGCGGCTGGGGGGTGGGGCCTGGGTCATGGTGGGTTCCTTTCTGTGGGGGGTGAACAGGCAACCGCCCGGCGCTTTTGTCAGGCACCGGGCGGTAGGGGAAGCAAAACGCAGCGTCAGGCCCGGTGTCGACCGAACCAATAAAAAAACGCGCTGCTGAGCAACATGCGCGGAGTGTACTCCCGCCAGCCGCGCCGTCCGGCCAGGTGGTCTAGAAAGGCCCTCGAACCAGCCCGCCGGATGCATACTTCAACAGCGGAGAGGCTGTCCGAAAAACGGGCCATGTGCCAGGATCAGACGCAGCAACCACAGATTTGCCTTCCAGAACTGGGACGAAGAGACGCTTTTCACGGCCTGATTGGTCAGGTCGACATTCGCCCAGCACGGCCTCAAGAACTTAATTCGATAGAACCGTACAAGAACGTATGCCTCTCAAAGAACTGCTTATTTATCTCGCCTATCTGATGACCTTGATCACCGCGATTTTCGCTGCGGCTTCAGGCTTCCAGTCGGTTCTGATGCGTTGGTGGTCGCTGTCCGGAGTGGAGTGAACCCCAAAACGCGGACAGAGGAGCAAGGCATGTCGCCCCGGTCAGCCCGTAGGCTGATCAACAGATGGAGGGAGACCGACCATGCCCGGACGACTACACAGCCGCGAATTCAAGCTCGA